>CAJWSQ010000059.1 GCA_913045895.1 uncultured Flavobacteriales bacterium
TAAATTTTTTGACTATATAAATTAAATCGTGATTTGGTTCACAGACTTTAATTGTGTATCCATTTTTTTTTAATTCATTGGCAACTTGATTTCCAGTTTCGAGGCTTATTTTTCGTTCTTTTGAGACACCTCCAGAAATTATTAAAATCTTTTTTTTCAATTTTCTATAACCTTTATTTCTTTTTCAATGATGATACCTGTTTTTTTAAATACACTTTTAGCTACAAAATCTATTAATCTTTTCATATCACTAAATTTCGCATTACCTTTATTAACAAAAAAATTTGAGTGCTTTTCTGAAATGCAGGCATCTCCAAAACATGTATTAGATGGAACTGATTCTTTAATTAATTCCCATACTTTTTTACTGGTTTGATTAATTGGATTTTTAAATGTACTACCACTTGTTTTAATTTTGGTTGGCTGATTTATATCTTTTTGTTTTTTTATATTTGGTTCTGAAAGTTGGCGGCTTTTATGTTATTTGGTATTTCTTACCATTAACATTAATGCTAACTGGTGTTGTGGACTCTTCTTTAGGTGTTTTCGCCTTGTGGGTTATCATGGGATTCGGAATGACAGGATTGAGCGTTGCTGTAACGCACGATGCCAATCACGGAGCATATTCCAAAAACCAAAAAGTAAACGATGCATTGAGTTATTTAATGAACTTAATGGGAGCATATCACATGAACTGGCGTATTCAGCACAATGTATTGCACCACTCTTATACAAACATCAGCGGATATGATGAGGATATTGCTGCAAACGTGATGCGTTTCTCTCCTCATCAAAAGAAAAGATGGATTTACCGTTTTCAAGTGATTTACGCTCCAATCTTATACAGTTTGATGACTATTAGCTGGATGACAGCAAAAGACTTTACATCGCTTTACCGTTACCACAAAATGAATTTGTTGAACGGACAAGGATTGACTTATCCTAAAGCGTTAACATCTTTAATCATCAACAAGGTGATATACTTCTCTTTGTTATTGGTTTTACCATTAATATTAGTTGATGTTCCTTGGTATGTTACTGTTGCTGGTTTCATCACTATGCAATTGATTTGTGGTGGCTTGTTGGCTTTCATTTTCCAATGTGCACACGTACAAGAGCATGCAGAGTTTGAATTACCAAATGAGCAAGGTGCAATGGAAAACAACTGGGCCATTCACCAATTGAAAACAACTGCCAACTTTGCTAAAAAGAGCCGTTTGTTCTCTTGGTTTATTGGTGGATTGAATTTCCAAATTGAACATCACTTGTTCCCGAATATTTGTCACATTCACTACCGTAAGATTTCTGAGATTGTGAAGCAAACAGCTGAAGAATACGGAATACCTTATTACGAGCAAGGCTCATTCTTAAGCGCAGTTAAAGGTCACTTGTTACTTTTAAACCGCTTGGGTACGATTTAAGACTATACTCAATAAAAGAATTTGTTAAGGAACATAGACTTCGGTTTGTGTTCCTTTTTTGTTTAATAAGGATCTACATCAGGAATAATACGTGCCTTGTGAAATTCAGGATGTTTGAGAATTTGATCGAGAATGTGCTGGACAATATTGCGTATTTGAGTGGTGTTCGCACGTTTCTCAACCTTCACCATGATTTGCTTGTGATAACGATTCTTGATTCGAGCAATTACTGGATATTCTGGTCCTAAAACCATTGCTCCAAATTGCTGCCTCAGTAACTTCGCTAAAAAGGCTGATGTATCATCTACCAAGTCTTTATCTCGGTGTAATACCGTAAAACGCATCAAACGGAAGTATGGCGGATAACGGAACTGCAAGCGTTCATGACTCTGCCTGTTATATAAGCCAGTGTAATCGTTTTGCTGAACCAACTCTATGATAGGATGTGAAGGCTGAAAAGTTTGAATTACTACTTTTCCCTGTTTTTGCTTTCGCCCTGCTCTACCTGAAACTTGAGCCATCAATTGATAGCTGCGTTCATGTGCTCTAAAATCTGGGAAATTCAACATGCTATCGGCATTGAGAATCCCCACCACTCCAACATGATCAAAATCGAGGCCTTTGGTAATCATTTGCGTACCTACCAACACATCAATTTCTTGCTTATCAAAAGCCTCTAAAATTTGCTCGTAAGCATATTTACCACGAGTGGTATCTAAATCAAGGCGTTTGATTTTCCAATGCGGATACATCAAAGCCAATTCGTCTTCAATCTTCTCCGTTCCAAATCCTTTCAATTGCAAAGCAGCTGAACCACATTGCTCACATTTGGGCGGCATATTTCGGTTGTAACCACAATAGTGACACTT
Source organism: uncultured Flavobacteriales bacterium (assembly GCA_913045895.1). GTDB lineage: Bacteria > Bacteroidota > Bacteroidia > Flavobacteriales_G > Salibacteraceae > UBA6049. The sequence continues at coordinate 2,291 of CAJWSQ010000059.1, forward strand.
CAACCGGTGAATGTGTTTGTGATAGGTCAAATTCACATCACAACGCGTACATTCGGGTGTCCAACCACAGGTATTGCACTGGATGTAGGGACTAAATCCACGTCTATTTTGAAAGAGGATGGCTTGTTCGCCATTGTTAACGCACTTTTCTAACTCAGTAATCAATACCGATGAAAAATGCGAACGCATGGTTTTCTTTTGGTGTTCTTCTTTCAAATCAGCCAAAATGATTTTCGGCATTTGAACACCACCAAAGCGTTTTTTCATCTCAACCAAGCCATACCTTCCAATCTCTGTATTGTGAAAGCTTTCCATAGATGGCGTTGCAGAACCAAGCAAAACCCTTGCTCCAGTCTGTTTACCCAACATTACTGCGGCATCACGAGCATGATACCTTGGTGCTGGATCAAATTGCTTGAACGAACTTTCGTGTTCCTCATCCACAACAATCAAATCCAAATTGTGAAACGGTAAGAATATAGCTGATCGAGTTCCCAAAAGAATTTGGTACTTCCCGATGAGCATGTTTTTCCAAACCTCAACACGCTCATGTTGATTGAATCTGGAGTGATAAATTCCTACTTTCTCACCAAAGCGAGCTTGTAATCGTTGAATGATTTGAGTGGTTAAGGCAATCTCTGGCAACAAATACAACACTTGTTTGCCTTGCTCCAAAACCTCTTCAATCAACTGGATATAAACTTCTGTTTTTCCACTGGAAGTCACCCCGTGCAACAAACAGACTTCTTTCTCTTCAAATGAAGTTTGAATTGCTTCGTACGCTTTTTGCTGATCTTCATTCAGCGTCTTACTAGCAATTGTAGCTTCTACTTCTCGCAAACGACTTTCTTCAAGTTCGTGCAGTTCCAAAATCCCTTTCGAAACCAAAGCTTGAACTTGAGCTGAAGAAGCTTTCGCTCGTTTTTGAAGTTGGACTTTTTTAACTGGAATCGGATCTTTCGTAAAGAATCGACTCATTTCTAAAAAAGCCATCAATACTTCCGTTTGCTTGGGAGCACGCGATAAATCGTTCATGGTTTCGCGAAGCAATTCCTCTTTGTGATAAGCCTCGGCAAGTGATACAAAAGCAGATGTTTTCGGCTTGTATCGTTCTTTGGCCTCTTCTTCTAAAACCACGATTTGCTTGTCGATCAAACTCTTGACGATCGGGTGAATGGTTTTGATACCCAAGATGGAAGAAACATCATCTAATGACAAAACCTCTTGCGATAAAAGCGCCTCGTATACCAGGTATTCTTTGTCGGTTAATTGTTCCTCATTCACCTCCGTCTGTGCATTCAACATCAATCGTGTTTCGCTGTTGATTTTCATCGCACTCGGAAGAGCCGCACTCATCACTTCACCAATGGAGCAGATGTAATATCTGGTAATCCATTCCCAAAAAACCAACTGCGCTTCATTCACAATGGGCGCATCATCTAGAAAATCGAGAATTTCTTTGGCTTCGTATTTATCTGGCGGAGAAACATCTGTCTTGTAAATCAGTCCGCTATACAGTTTTTGTTTACCAAACTGCACCACTACTCTACGACCAATTTCTACCTGATCTTCAAAAGCTTGAGGTACAGCATACGTGTACGTTTGCGGCAATGGAAGCGGTAAAATAATCTGGACGTATTTTGATGGACTTATCGACATAGAAAGGCTCAAAGGTATTCAATCGGTTAGAGTACAACTAGCTTAAATAACGTATACTTGTTCACATGGTTTTAGACACGATCGATTGGATCATCATAGCAGCCTTTTTACTCTTATCACTGGTCATCGGGTTGGTTTCTAAAAAGAATGCCGATGGCGGTTTACAAGCCTATTTTTTGGGCGGTAGAAACTTACCGTGGTACATTGCCGGATTATCTATGGTGGCTACCACTTTTGCCGCTGACACACCTTTAGCCGTTGCCGAATTGGTAGCCCAAAACGGAGTGGCTGGAAACTGGTTGTGGTGGAGTTTTTTGGCTGGAGGAATGCTAACAACCTTCTTTTTTGCTCGATTGTGGCGAAGAGCGAATATCGTAACCGAATTAGAATTGATTGATTTGCGTTACGGTGGAAAACCTGCCAAATGGTTGCGTTCATTCAAATCGGTTTACCTTGGATTATTCATGAACTGCATGATTATCGGTTGGGTGAATTTAGCACTGAACACCCTGCTTATCCAATTCTTTCACATTCCAACTGATCAGGTTTTATACTATACAGGTGGAGCCATGTTGTTAGCAGCCGTTTACAGCGCATTGGGCGGTTTAATGGGTGTTGCATTGACAGATACCATTCAGTTTATTGTTGCTATGATTGGTACCGTTACCTTATCAGTTTTAGTGATTAACAGCGATGAAGTTGGTGGAATTTCTGGGTTAAAAACAACCCTTCCTGATACGTATTTCAATTTCTTTCCTCAATTGGATTCGGCTGAAAACACAGGAACTGTTTTGAGTTTGTCGATTGGCGCTTTTCTATCGTTTGCAGCAATTCAATGGTGGGCCAGTTGGTATCCGGGTTCTGAGCCTGGTGGTGGTGGCTACATTGCGCAGCGCATGATGAGTGTGAAAACTGAAAAAGACTCTTTTAAAGCCACTTTACTTTTTCAATTGGCACATTATTGTTTGCGTCCGTGGCCGTGGATTTTGGTTGGATTGGCTGCCATTGCGCTGTATTCACCCACGTATTCCGTTCATCAATTTACTGATATTGCACAAGTAGAAAACTGGAAAGAAGCAGGTCTTGCGGTGGATGATGCTATCACTAATTTACAAGCCCAAATTCAGCAAAATCCTGAATTGGAAAAGCAAATTCACTTTGTATACTCGCCTCGATCTGGTTATATCCAAACCATGATTGATTTCTTACCAACTGGTTTAAAGGGTTTGCTTTTAGTAGCTTTTCTATCTGCTTATCTGAGCACGATTTCAACCCAATTAAACATGGGAGCTAGCTTTTTGGTCAACGACTTGATTATCCCCAATTCGAAAAAAGAATTTTCAGATAAAGAAGTGGTGAATTGGAGTCGTGTTACAACTTTGATATTAATGGTTTTCGGACTGCTCATCACTACACAGATCAACAGTATCAGTCAGGTTTGGGAATTCATCATGGAAGCTGGTGCTGGTTTAGGTTTGGTGTTGATTTTACGCTGGTATTGGTGGCGTATCAATGCGTGGAGTGAAATCACCGCGATGGTTGCTCCTTTCGTTGGATACACCATTGGTCAGTTTGTTTTAGTACCAGCATTTGGTGATGCATTTGTAGCGCAAAAAGGAACTTACATATTCACTGTTGTATTCACTACAATTAGTTGGATTGCTGTCACCTACATCACTCCATCTGAGAGTATTGAAGTACTCCACAATTTTGTGCAACGCGTTAGACCAGAAGGGTTTTGGAATCGTGTCTATCCAGTAAACAATCAAAATATCCCTGCATTATTCCTCAGCTGGATTGGTGGTGTTTTATTGGCTTACGGATTGCTTTTGTCTACAGGTAAATTCCTTTTAGCAGAATGGATGGATGGCGGTATTTTGTTTGTTGTTGCAGCTATTGGCGGTGTACTGCTGGCTTGGGGAATGCAAATGCATCGAGAGGAATAAAAAGCTTTTCGATTCAATAAGTTACAGCTCAATGGATATATGCACTTTACCACCAAGTCCCTTTTCTACAATTTCAAAAAGTGTTTTAAGAGTTAGATTACTCCCGTCATTTTCAACCCTAGAAATGTAGGTTCTTTTTTTATCCACTAATTCCCCTAGTTGTTGCTGTGTTAGGTGTTTTTGTTCTCTTGCTTCGCGCAGCAGCAAACCTATTTTAAGTGACTCGACTTCTCTTTCAAGTTCATCGCGTCTTGAAGTTCCTTTTTCTCCGTAAACTTCATCTTTTATCTTTTTCCAACTCTTAGTTTCCATGATTATTCCTTTTGTGTTCAATATATTCAAGCATTAACGCTTTGGCTTTTTCTATTTCTTTTTGAGGCGTTTTTTGAGTTTTCTTTTGAAAACCATTGAGTAGAATTACCAATCTACCTTCATCAAAAAAGCAAAACACTCTCCAAATATTAGAGCCCAGTTTAATTCGAGCTTCATATAAGTTTTTAGCTCCTTTTATTGATTTTAAATACGTTGAAGGAATGCGTTCAAACGTTTCGATGATTTCGATAACCTTAAAAATCTTGTTCTGTACCTTTTCTGGCTGGTTCCTCAAGAAATCCTCAAAGTAGTTTCTAAACGCTATTACTTCTCTTACCTTCTTATACGACACAACCTCAAAGGTAACTTAAAAGTTACATATTGAGGTAATAATTTCATTATTAAAGTTATATGCATAAAAAATCCCCCTCAGAAAATTCTGAGAGGGATCGCAATATCTATTGAAATTGGATTAAACCAATTCTTTGTAGTGCTCTAAAATGATGTCTGCAATTTCATCACCGATACGATCTTGAGCTTCAACGGTAGCAGCACCAACGTGTGGTGTACTTAAAACCTGAGGATGCTCTAACAAATCGGTGCGAGGAGTTGGTTCATTAACAAATACGTCTAAACCAGCTGCAGCCACTTTTCCAGCATTCAATGCTTCTAATAAAGCGCTTTCATCTACTACTCCACCACGAGCTAAATTCACAATACGAACACCATCTTTCATCTTCGCAAATTCAGCAGCTCCAAGAACGGGTTCTCCGTTTGGTTGAGCTGGAACGTGAAGCGTAACAAAATCAGCTTGCGTTAATGCTTCGTCTAATTCAACTGTTTTCACAGTAGCTTTTGCATCAACACCTGGAATTTGCAAATCAATTTCAACTTCAACAGGAACTTGGTTCACAGCTAAAACTTCCATTCCGCTTGCAATAGCGTAACGAGCAACAAACTGACCAATACGACCAAAGCCGATAATAGCTAGTTTCTTACCTCTTAGCTCAACACCTTTTCCGTATTTCTTTTTCAACGCTTTGAATTCAGTTGCTCCGTTTGTAGGCATCTGACGATCTGCATCGAAAGTACCTCTAGCCAAGCTGAACATAAATCCCATAGCCAATTCAGCAACAGCTTGCGATGAACTTGCTGGTGTATTGAAAACGTTGATTCCTTTTTCGCGAGCGTAGGCAACATCAATGTTGTCCATTCCTACACCACCACGACCAATCATCTCTAAACCAGAACAAGCGTCAACTACATCCTGACGAACTTTAGTTGCACTACGCACTAAAAGCACTTTAAAGTCTTCGTTGTTAATCGCATCAATCAATTCATCTTGACTGCGCGTGTTTGTATCAACAGAAAATCCTGCTGCTTCTAATCTTTCAATCGCTGATGGAGAAACTCCATCATTTGCTAAAATTTTAACTGACATGTTGTTGGTTTATGATTGATTAACCTTTCAATTTCTTCATTACATCTACCAATACTTGAACGCTTTCTATTGGTAATGCATTGTACATTGATGCACGGTAACCACCAACTGAACGATGACCTTTCAAGCCAGAAATTCCAGCTGCATTCCACATAGCATCAAATTTATCTTTTACGCTTTCGTCTGTAAGAACGAAAGTTGCGTTCATGTTTGAACGATCTTCTTTAGCTGCAGTTCCTTCAAACAATGGATTGTTATCGATTTCATCGTACAACAAACCTGCGCGTTCTTCAGCTTTTTTCTGCATTCCTGCTACGCCACCATTTTTCATCATGTAACGCATGTTCAACATACTTACATAAGTAGAATAAACTGGAGGAGTGTTAAACATAGAATCTTTAGAAGCATGTGTTGCATAGTTCAACATTTCTGGAATATCGCGACCACTTTTGTTGAATACTTCATCTTTTACGATGTAAACAGTTGCTCCAGCAGGACCTAAGTTCTTTTGAGCACCGGCATAAATCACATCAAAATCTGCAACATTAACTTCACGACTGAATATATCTGAAGACATATCACACACCAGTGAGGTATTTACAGTTGGAAACTCTTTAAACTGAGTACCTACAATGGTATTGTTAGAAGTAATGTGTAAATAATCTGCATCAGCAGGAACTTCAAAACCTTTTGGAATATAGTTGTAGTTTTTGTCCTCAGAAGATCCAACAACATCTACATTACCCAAACGCTTAGCTTCTTTTACGGCCTTTTTAGCCCAAGTACCTGTGTTCACATAAGCCGCTTTACCATTTTGGGTAAGCAAGTTGTACGGAGCCATCAAAAAACCCGTACTCGCACCGCCTTGTAAAAACAAAACAGAATAACCTTCTGGAACTCCCAATAAATCTTTTACCAACTGACGTGCTTCATCCATTACACTAACGAAACTTGCACTACGGTGACTGATTTCAAGGATCGACAAATTTAAATTGTCGAAGTTAATTACTGCTGCCGCAGCTTCCTGAAAGACTTCTTGCGGAAGGATACACGGACCAGCACTGAAATTGTGAACTTTAGCCATAACTATTTTGGGCATTTATTAATTTACACTGCGAAATAAAAAAACTTTACGCAGCAGTAGATAAACTTTCTATTAACTATTAAATAGTTCTATTGTTTAGGAGTCTTCACGGGAGTTTTATCTCCTTTTGGATTTCGGTATGGTTTATCGTTTTTCTTTTCTCGCGCATCAACATCTTCTTGAAACTCCCAACCTTTTGATTTTAGTTCATAAGCATCAAAAGAAGATACTGGCGCATAAAATTCATACACGCCTTCCAGCTCGGGGCGCATGGGTTCTAAGTGATCGAAAATCACCATTTTCTTTTTAGGATGATAACGCAATGATGTGTATGCATCTTCTGTGTATTCCAATATAACACGTCTTTTTGGTCGAGGTCCATCTTTTAAAACTGCTTTTCCAAAACGAGGGTTTCCACGATTATCAAAATAGAGTACTTCAATAATTTTTCGGTTAGACATGTTGGTTCTTCCATCCCATCCAAGCAGTAAATACATCTGTTCTTTTTTAATGTCGAACGGAATGATTTCGTAGTACAGTGCACCTAACCAATCATCGTGTTTAAAGGTTTTATACTCTGCTCTTTCAGAATGATCGGGTTGATCTTTTAATTCAAACCAAGTTCCATCAGCCATTTGCATGTAGCAGAAATAAGTAAAAGTTCCATCTTGAAAAGGCACATCCCAAGTCAGCAATCTGAAAGCTTTGTCTGGACTGTACAAATCGCCAAAAAACGGAACAGAGTCGGTTGAGAGCTTAAATGTTTCTTCTTCATTCAAAAAAGCTTCAACACTCGCTCTTAATGAATCATTCAAAACCAAAATTTGAGATTCATCTTTACATTTAAACACCTTTGTTCTGTAGTTGTGAATTTCAGAAACGATGGAATCAACTACCGATTCATTATTAGCCAATGAATACTGGGTGAATAAAATAAAAATGAAGGTTAATCCTCTACTAACAATTCTCATTAACTGATCCTGCATAATTTTGCAAAAATAGGTTTGGAAAAATACATGATGGCAATATCGCTCGAACAACGTATCAAAACGTTTGCCGAATTAGGAAACGTGTTAACTGCATTACTTAACGATGATGAATCGAATTCGATTGCACAAAAGCATCAGGAATCTTTTTACGATGTGGTTCGAATTGCTCAACATCATAATGGATGGTTTGATGAACAGGTGGTTAGAGAGTCGATAAAAAATATCAACTCGTGGCTAAACGAAAAGTCTTTAACTGAATGGTTAGCTCCCTACTCCGATGGCATAAAAAACACACCTCATAAATCTGTAGGAACCATTATGGCAGGAAACATCCCGTTGGTTGGATTTCATGATTTTTTAAGTGTTTTAATTGCTGGCCATCGATTTGAAGGAAAGATTTCATCTAAAGATGCTTTGCTTCCAAGGTTTGTTGCTGAGTTGATTTTAGATATCAATCCAGATTTCAAACCTTTCATTCATTTTACTGAAAACCGATTTGAGCAGCTAGATGCTGTCATAGCTACGGGCAGTAATAACAGCAGTAGATATTTTGACTACTATTTTGGTAAATATCCAAACATCATCCGCAAAAACAGAAACAGCGTTGCCATTTTAACAGGAAATGAAACCAAGGAAGAGTTGGCTCGATTGGGAGAAGACATCTTCACCTATTTTGGTTTAGGCTGTAGAAACGTAACCAAGCTTTACGTTCCAAGTGGATTTGAATTTCCACGTTTTTTTGAAGCCATAGAGCAGTTTAGTGATGTCATGCACAACAAAAAGTACATGAATAACTACGAATACAACCGAACGGTGTACTTGCTAAATAAAGAAGAAGGTTTACTTGATAATAATTTCATTATCCTCAAACCTGACACTGCTATTGGCTCTCCGATAGGAACTTTGTTTTATGAATATTACGACTCAATAGACTCTGTACTAGATGTTTTAGAATCAAACAAAGAACAGATTCAATGTATAGTTGGGTCAAACCAAATACCATTTGGAGAGGCACAAAAACCCCAACTAAATGATTATGCTGATAATGTTGACACATTAAAATTCCTATCAGAATTAGATTAAATGCTTTAGAATTTGCTTATTTTGGATATTGCGCTTAATTTGGCGCATTTCATTCTCACAGGGAAAAACATGATGGAACAACGTCTACCCAAGCTAATTTCTACGCTTGCACTGGTATTTATTATTGCTTTTAATGGTAAAGCACAATTGTGGTCAACAGATTTTGAAGGCACAAATGCTTCCGTAACCATGAATACTACTGACCTAGGAGCAACTTCTAGTGGTCAAAATCATTGGGTTATAAATTCGGCTTACACAGGAGGTGTAGTTGGACCAATCACGGTTCCTAATACTCCTGCACAACCAGTTGGATTAACTCCAAACAATCAAAATTATTTACACATTACGAGCACTGTCGGGCAATTTGTAAACGTTCAAAATGCACATATAGATACAACTGCTCCGAGTCCAGAAATTTATTTCACTGAAATTGCCACAGGAGCAAGTTCAACAGGACTTACTGGTGTAACAATGAACTTTTGGTTTTTAGGCAACTCTTCCGCTGGTCAAATAGAAGTGTATTATAAAGATGGTGCTGCTGGTACATGGACGTTACTAAATCCCGCTGATTTTTCAACTGCATTAAACTCGACAACTACGTGGACTCAAACAGCATACACGGGTTCTCAACTCGACAATGTTGCCGACATTTATATAGGTTTTAGATTTGTGCACACGAATCCTGGATCTAGTCAACCATCATTAAGTATTGATAACATTAGTATCAATGCAGCTGCTGCAGTCACTGCTGATGTTAGTTATCCAAACCCACTTCCTACAGTATTATGTATTGGAGACACAATACATTTCAGCGCTACTCCTGATCCATCAATCATTACTTATCAATGGAATTTCAATGGCGCAAACAACGGAACTCAATCTTTATTTGGACAAACTGTTGTTTTTGAAGCTGCCGCTGTTGTTAACCCTACAACTTTTACATTTGAACTAATTGTAAGTGATGGGGTATCTCAAGACGTTCAAACATTTAGTGTTACCGTTATTCCGTGTAACGCACCAGTTATCGATATTTCTGCATCACCAACAGTACTTTGCGAAAATACTAGTACTACTTTCTCTAATAATACCACTGTTGGGTCTGCTCCAATAGATAGTATTCGTTGGAATTTCCAAGGCGGAACGCCAGCAACAAGTACGGCTAACAATCCAACTGTTACATATGCCGCTCCTGGTCTGTATGATGTAGAGTTTATTGTTTACGATAGTAATGGCGTTTACGACACTACAATTAATAATTACATTCAAGTATTAAGCTGTCCTCCACCAGTAGCAAACTTCTCAGCCACTTCTACTGTACTATGTCCTGGTGACTGTATCGGTTTTACCGATCAAAGTACTAATATGAATGGTGCTGGATCAACATGGTTATGGGAATTCCCAGGAGCCGATTCAGCAACTTCAACTTCACAACATCCGATAAACATTTGTTACCAAACACCAGGTTTATATGAAGTTAGCTTGACAGTTACTAATGTAAATGGTACTGATACACGTGTTAGAACTGGATATATTGAAGTTGATTCTTGTTTGGCTCCTGAAGTCAATTTCGAATCTGAAAAACAAAATATCTGTCAAAACACTTGTGTTCAATTCTTTAACACGGGAATTAGAGGTGATTCTATTCATTGGACATTTAACGGTGCCGATGCTCCATATATGTATAGCACTCAGCAAAATCCAATTGCTTGCTACAGTGATACTGGTTCATATGATGTAGAAGTTTTCTCTTCTAATCAATACGGGGTAGACGTTCGTTTAAGAGTGGATTACATCTCGGTAAGGGCATTCCCAGAAGTTGTAGCTGGAAGTGATCATACAATCTTAATAGACCAAAGTGTACAGCTTGAAGCATTTGGTACTGCTAATAATTATACATGGACGCCTGATTATGAAATTTCAAATCCTAATGCTCGTAATCCTATTGTGAGTCCTAAGGAAAACACGGTCTATTACGTTACCAATACCAATTCATATGGCTGCAGTGCCACAGATTCATTAAGGGTACTAGTTAGACATGAATACTATTCAGGAGTTCCTGATATTTTCTCACCTAACGGAGATGGACAAAACGATTTGTTATATGTGAGAGGAAACGGTATTACAGAATTAGAGTTTGTAGTATACAACCGCACGGGACAAAAAGTATTTGAAACCGAATCTCAAGATGAAGGTTGGGATGGTACTTTCAGAGGAGAAGAATTAAACCCTGGAGTATTTGTGTACTTTGCTAAAATCACATACTTAAACGGTTTTCAAGAAATTATTAAAGGTGACGTTACACTGATCAGGTAGTACAAATTATGAAACAACTATACCTAAAATTTTTAGCTATTGCTCTTGTGGCAATTTCATTTGACGTTGTTGCTCAAGGAGATCCACACTTTTCGCAATACATGAATAATCCACTTGATTTGAATCCAGCGAATGCTGGTCTATTTCAAGGTAGATTTAGAGGAATTGTAAACTACAGAAGACAGTGGGAAAACATTGGAAATGCTTTCCAAACTATTAACGCTTCAGCCGATTTTC
>CAJWSQ010000060.1 GCA_913045895.1 uncultured Flavobacteriales bacterium
CGATTTAATGAAGAGAACAAACCGTTGGCAAAACCGATTATTATTTAAAACCGAAGGATTTGATGATTTTGTATCTCAGTCGTTGATTAATGCTCACGATACAGGTCAAATTACAATAGATTACACCAAATATCAGCATTTGATAATGGCTTTTAACACGCTGATTTTAAACTTAGAGCAGGTTAAGTCTTATCAGTTAAGCCAGTTTGAGTATGATGTAGATTTACCAAAACAATTCGAAGCAGTTAATTCACGTGAAATTTATCAAAATGAAACATTTCTGAATAAGCTTGTAGAGATTGATTTATTCAGTACTAAGCTAGTTCATGTTTTACTCACTGTTGGTGCTGTGCTTGTTTCTCTCTTCCTTATTTCTCTTTTTGGTTTTGAAGGTTCTTATCTCGGTAGAATTAGAAAAATTGTATTTGGAATGCTGGTTACATTCTGTCTGGCATTGATGTTCTTTGTGTAAACAACTTCAAGTTGTCCAATTAAATTTGCTCCAAACAAAAAATGAAAAGACTATTCACACTATTTATAGCAATCGCTTTGTTCGCTTCTTGTAGTTCAACCTCTAACTTGAGCACTGCATCTAATTTATTAAACAACAAGTGGGTACTTTCTAGTTTAGCTGGAAAAACAGATTTATCGTCACTTTTTGAAAATAAGCTTCCATTTTTAAGCTTCAGCAATGATGGAAGAATTACAGGGAATAATGGCTGTAACAGTTTAGCTGGGTCATTCGATGTTTCGACTTTGTCATCGGGTAATATAGATTTAAGCAACTTAATATCAACCCAAATGGCTTGTCCAAATATGACAGGGTCAAGTCAATTCAATGAGATGTTACAAAACGTTACTAGCTTTAAATTAAAAGACCAAGCGTTAAATTTATTGGGAAGCGATGGCTCAACACTAGCAAGCTTTATCCAAGGATCGTAAATAGATTTACAAACACTAAAAAGCCCCAAATGGATCTCCATTTGGGGCTTTTGTATATCAAATAGAATTAGAATTTACTGTGCTGCAAATCCCAAATTCTTTCTTGTTTTGTTTAATACGCCTCTTGCAACTTCTCTTGCTTTAGCAGCTCCTTCAAATAGAATTTGATCTAGCTCTGCTTTGTTGTCCATCAAGCGGTTATACTCTTCACGCTCTTTTTGGAATTTTTCTAAAATCAATTCTAAAATGGCTTTTTTAGCATGCCCGTAACCAAATCCACCAGCCAAATATTTTTGACGCATTTCTTCCGTTTGTTCTGCTGTTGCTAGTAGTTCGTACATCGCGAAAGCATTACACGTATTTGGGTCTTTTGGTTCTTCCAAAGGAGTGCTATCAGTAACAATACTGTTTACTTGTTTTTTCAATTGCTTTTCAGGCAAAAAGATGTTGATGATATTTCCGCGAGACTTACTCATTTTACCACCATCAGTACCTGGAATGTATTTGGTTTCTTCTTGCAATTGCTCTTTAGGCAACACAAAAGTCTCACCCATTTGGTTGTTGAATCTACTAGCTACATCACGAGTGATTTCTAAGTGTTGCAATTGATCTTTTCCTACTGGAACAAAATCAGCATCATACAACAAAATGTCTGCAGCCATCAACATGGGGTAAGTAAATAAACCTCCATTTACATCTTCCAAACGATCTGCTTTGTCTTTGAAAGAGTGAGCTAACGTTAACCGTTGATATGGGAAAAAACAACTCAAATACCAGCTCATTTCTGTTGTTTCAGGAACATCACTCTGGCGGTAAAAAACAGTTTTGCTAGCATCAAGGCCCATGGCAAGCCAAGTTGCAGCAACCGCATACGAGTTTTCACGAAGTTCCTCAGCATTCTTAATTTGAGTTACCGAATGCAAATCGGCAATAAATAAGAACGAATCATTATCAGGGTTTTGCGCCATTTCAATAGCTGGCAAAATGGCTCCCATGATGTTTCCTAAATGCGGTATTCCAGTTGCCTGAATACCCGTTAAAATACGTGCCATGTGTTTTTATTAATTAGGCTCCAAAATTAGTAATCGATTGTTGTGAAGGGGCAAGTATGTGGAATCTTTCAGGCATAAAAAAACCGCAACGGTTTGCCATTGCGGTTTAAAAGATTGTTTGCTAAAGTATTAGTCTACAAACTCATCGTAAGCTGCTTGAAGGTTTTCAGCAATCATTTCTGCTGGATGTCCTTCAATATTGTGTCTTTCTAACATGTGCACCAAACGTCCGTTTTTGAATAATGCAATACTTGGACTTGATGGCGGGTAAGGCAACAAATATTTACGAGCTTGTTCTGTAGCTTCTTTATCTACACCTGCAAAAACGGTAACCATTTTGCTAGGTTTTTTAGCACCTTGTACGCTCATTTTAGCTCCTGGGCGAGCATTTCCGGCAGCACATCCACAAACTGAATTTACAACCATCAATACTGTTCCTTCACTATTATCTTTAAGCACTTGGTCAACCGCATCTGGAGTGGTTAACTCATCAAAGCCCGCTGAAGTTAAATCTTCTTTCATTGGGGCTACTAATTCTGCTGGATACATACGCTTATAATCTGATTTTGTGATAATCTAATTGCAAAGTTAACAAAACTGTTTTCGCTAAGTTTAGCGTTTAGAACGAAAGAATGACCGAATAAGTTCGCTGCATTCGTATTCTAATACTCCACTAACCACTTCTGTCTTGGGATGCAAGATTTTTTCTGATAGTCTAGAAAAGCCTCTTTTTACATCTGAGGCACCATAAACAACTTTCCCGATGTGCGTCCAAAATGAAGCTCCTGCACACATAACACATGGCTCTAGCGTAACGTAAAGTGTGCAATCTTGTAAATATTTCCCGCCCAAAAATTCTGATGCAGCAGTAAAGGCCTGCATCTCGGCATGGGCCGTAACATCATTTAATCGCTCAGTTAAATTATGAGCTCGCGCAATTATGCGGTTTTGCGTAACAATTACAGCCCCAACAGGCACTTCATCTTGTGCCAAAGCACGCTCAGCTTCAAGCAAAGCCTGCTTCATAAAATGCTCATCTGAATACACACTCAATTCCATAACTGCAACATTAATAGAAATCTCTTCAAAATAGCTTCCATTCGCGTGTTCATTCCATTAATTTTGCAATCTCATATTTTTGATACAATGTACAGAACACATACTTGCGGAGAATTAAGACTTTCACACAAAGGAGAACAAGTAACCTTGGCCGGATGGGTGCAAAAAGGTAGAGGTTTAGGTGGAATGACCTTCATCGATTTGCGCGATAGATACGGAATTACTCAATTGGCTTTCAATGAAGAATGGGATGCTGATTTAGTGAAAGATGCTCGCAAAGTGGGTCGTGAGTACGTTATTCAAGTTACCGGTGAGGTAATTGAACGTGCCAGCAAGAACTCAAAAATTGCAACTGGAGAGGTTGAATTGAAGGTGAATTCATTAAAAGTTTTGAATGCATCTAAACTTCCTCCTTTTACCATTGAAGATGAAACAGACGGTGGTGAAGAGTTGCGTATGAAATACCGCTACTTAGATTTACGTAGAAATCCATTGAAAGAAAACTTGATGCTGCGTCATCGTTTCGCCATCGAGTCTAGAAAATATTTGGATGAGCAAGGATTCTTAGAAGTAGAAACTCCTTTCTTAATCAAATCAACGCCTGAAGGTGCTCGAGATTTCGTTGTTCCTTCTCGCTCTCACGAAGGTGAATTTTATGCGTTACCGCAATCGCCACAAACGTTTAAGCAATTGTTGATGGTTTCTGGTTACGACCGCTATTTCCAAATCGTGCGTTGTTTCCGCGATGAGGATTTACGAGCAGATCGTCAGCCTGAGTTTACTCAAGTCGACTGCGAGATGACATTCGTTGAACGTGAAGACATTCTTCAGATTTTCGAAGGTTTAGCCAAACACTTATACAAGAAAATTAAAGGCATTGATTTGCCAGATTTCCCGCGCATGCAATACGATGATGCCATGCGTTTATACGGTTCTGATAAACCAGATATCCGTTTCGGGATGGAGTTTGTTGAGTTGAATGATTTAGCTCAAAACAAAGGCTTCAAAGTGTTTGATGCTGCTGAATTGGTTGTAGCAATCAATGCTCCGGGATGTGCTTCTTACTCGCGTAAAGACATTGACAAATTAACCGATTGGATGAAGCGTCCTCAAATTGGTGCTAAAGGTATGGTTTGGGTGAAATACAATGAAGATGGTACCATTAAATCGGCTGTAGATAAATTCTACTCTGAAGAAGACCTAAAAGCTTGGTTAGACAAATGCGATGCGAAACCAGGTGATATGTTATTAGTGCTTTCAGGTGGAGTAAATACTACTCGCAAGCAAATGAATGAGCTTCGCTTAGAAATGGGAACTCGTTTAGGATTGCGCAAACAAGGCGAATATGCTCCGCTATGGGTGGTAGACTTCCCACTTTTAGAATGGGATGAAGATTCTCAAAGATATCATGCCATGCACCATCCATTTACATCTCCAATTGCAGCAGATATGGAGTTGATGGATACTGATCCGGGCAAAGTAAAAGCCAACGCTTACGACATGGTTGTAAACGGTGTTGAATTAGGAGGTGGATCTATTCGTATTCACGATCGTCAGTTGCAAAAGAAAATGTTTGAAGTGCTTGGTTTCACTGATGAAGAGGCGCAAAAACAATTTGGATTCTTGATGAATGCCTTTGAATACGGAGCACCTCCACATGGTGGTATTGCTTTCGGGTTCGATCGTTTGGTTGCAGTTTCTGCAGGACAAGAAAGTATCCGTGATTTTATCGCTTTCCCTAAAAATAATGCGGGTAGAGATATGATGATTGATACTCCTTCGTTAATTTCAGACGAACAATTGCACGAGTTGCATTTAAAAGTAGAACAGAATGAAGAGTAAAATATTAGGTCTTAGTATTCTATTTTCAATTTTTTTCACGCTTCAGTCTTGTACTGATTCTGATGATGATAATGCGAGTTCCACAAGAGATATTGCTATTGAATCTCCTGGCGATTACACGGGGTTGTTTCGCATAGTTTATTCTCAATACCCGAACAGAAATACCACTGATAACATTACTGTTTCAGTAGAGTATTTGTCATCTAGAAGTTTATTTATTGACTCTCAGGGGGGCGATTATTTTGCCGTTAGCTTAGAAGGTAGTGATCCATCAAACCCATCTTTTGATGAAATCTCAAGTGCAAATGGCATTTATTCAAACAGTGGTGAAATCGAAGGGAGCACCAGTATCGGTACTAGTTTAGCTTCAATTACCTATGAAATAGTTCAGCCTTACAGTCAAGGTGGTACGATGACAATTACCTTTAATGGATCCTACGAAATAGAAGAATAAAACATGAAAAACCTCTGGTTCGCTTTAATAGCAGTATTGCTTATTTCTTGTGGTGAAAAACCAAAAATATCTGAAAACATCATGGTTGGTGGTGAAATCAGAAACGATGAAATCGGATATTTTACTTTAGAGAAAACGCCCACTCCTTATGAAGTGGCAATTGGAAAAACGTATCCAATTGATACTGTTAAAATCGATACCAGTTGGTTGTTTGTTCAAGAGATTGTTGGTCCTAAAGGAGTTTATAACTTAACCTATGGCGATGAGCATTTTCAAGTTTATTTAGAGCCAACCAAAAAGCTAAATATCAATTTTGATGGAACTGATGTTCTAAATACAACAGAGTTCTCAAGCGATAGCAAAAAGCCTACGCGCTATGTGGTTAAGATATCAAAGGGAAAACAAAAAACACCACCAAGTACGTTGTTTGCTCTTTCAGAAGAGGATTTTTTATTCTCGGTAGATTCAATGCGTAAATCGTTTGATACAGCCATTGTTGAGTTTATCACAGACAAGCCTCGTTTCGATAAGCAGTTTTTAAAAGAAGAATCGTTGAGCCATTTGTACGGAACTTATGTTCAAATGCTGAATTATGCTCGAATCAGACATCATTACAACGATACATTAGAAGATCTTTCTGAAGGTTATTTCGATTTTAAAAAAGAGATTAATCTAAACGACACCAATGCGATAAATGTCAGCAATTATTTGATGGCTATTCAGCTTTTAATGGAAGATGATTTAGAGGAAATTGCGATTCAAGAAATCACCACATTTGAGCAGTATACTGCAGCTAAATTCCAATGGATAGATTCTAATTTACGTGTTCAAGAATTGAGAGATTACTTTTATACAAGTGCTTTGAAAAACTATGTGAAGTACGATTTTCATGCTGAACCAGATTCAATCATTCAATTAGGGTTAACGCAAATAAATGATTCGGCTTTAGCGGCATCAATTACTTCAGAATTAGACACAAGAGCACATTTAGCAGCTGGAAAACCAGCGCCAAACTTTACAGCAATTGATACTGCTGGCAAAGAGCATCAACTTTCAGATTTAAAAGGCAAGGTAGTTTACATTGATTTTTGGGCAACTTGGTGTGGTCCTTGTAAGCAAGAAGCTCCATACCTTGATAAGCTTCGTAAGTCAATGGATGGTGAAAATGTTGTAGTCCTCAGCGTTAGTATTGATGACTACCGCGGTGAATGGCAGAAATACATTTTCGAAAAAGAAGTTGAAGGCGATCAATGGTATGTTAAAGGATGGAAATCTGATGCTGCACAACAGTATGTTATTAAATCAATTCCTCGATTTGTGTTGATAGATCAGCAAGGAATCATCGTTGAGGCAAACGCATCAAGACCTTCAACTAAGGCAGCCAAAGAAGCCATTGAGCAGCTGTTAGAGCCAAACGCTTAACTTTAGCATAACCCATTTTGTGGGTTAAACTTTACATCAGAACACACTTTTTAAGTATTAAGTAATATTCCTCTAATGAGGTTGTTACCTTGAGTTTCTTCTTTTGTATTCGGATCATGGTATCAATACAATTGAGACAGAAACTCCATACTCCGATTTTGATTTTTGTCGAGTTCTCGACACGAGATTCCCACCCTCATTTATTACTTAATTTAAAGTGTTATGAAAAAAACAAAACGTCCAGTTGATGTTTTGGTGATCTCAGATATCCATCTGGGAACCTACGGATGTAGAGCCAAAGAATTGGTTCGATACCTTAAAACAATTCAGCCTAAACATGTGATTTTGAATGGGGATATTATTGATATCTGGCAATTCAAAAAAAGCTATTTCCCAAAGGCACACATGAAAGTGGTTAAACAATTAATGTCTTGGGTTGGAGAAGGTGTTAAGGTAGATTACATCACTGGAAATCACGATGAAATGCTTCGCAAGTTTGATGGATTTCAGTTAGGTACATTCCGAATTTGCAACAAGGTTTTAATGGATTTGAATGGCGAGAAAGCCTGGATTTTTCACGGTGATGTATTTGATGTAACCATGAAATATTCCAAATGGTTAGCCAAGTTAGGAGCCATCGGATACGATACATTAATCGTAATAAACACGCTTGTAAACTGGATCTCTGAAAAAATGGGAAGAGGACGTATTTCGCTTTCTAAAAAGGTGAAAAACAGTGTGAAATCTGCAGTTAAGTTTGTTGATGATTTTGAAGAAACTGCAGCTGATATTGCCATCGATAACCATTACGATTATGTCATCTGTGGCCACATTCACCAAGCTCAACAGCGCATGATTATCAATGATAAAGGCGCAGTGATGTACTTAAATTCTGGTGACTGGATTGAGAATTTAACTTCGTTGGAATATTACAACGGTAAGTGGACTTTATTCCATTACGAAGAGGATTTCTTAGATTCTCAAGATGAGGATGAAGATCCAATTGAAGATTTGAATTTAGAGACCAACCACTTGTTCGAAAAGTTGATTGAAGAATTCAATTTGATGCGTGCCTAATGAAGATACTTTACGCAATTCAAGGTACAGGAAATGGGCACGTTAGTCGCTCTAGAGAGATCGTTCCACTCCTCAATCAAATGGCTGATGTTGATGTTTTAATCAGCGGAACCGAGCATGAAGTTGAACTACCTTTTGAAGTTAACTATCAAGTTTCTGGATTTGGTTTTGTTTTCGGAAATCACGGTGGCATCAATTATTGGAAAACCTTGACAGAGAACAATGTTGTCCAATTCTTCAAGAATATCTTCCAGTTTCCTGTTCAACAATACGATTTGGTCATCAACGATTTTGAGCCAGTTACCGCATGGGCTTGTAAGCTTAAAAACGTGCCGTGCATCTCGTTGAGTCACCAAGCAGCCGTGTTGCATCCAAAAGCTCCAAAAACCAAAGGGTTCGATCCATTGGCTTGGTTGGTTTTACGCTATTATGCACCTTCCGCTCTCAAGTTTGGATTCCATTTCAAAGCGTATGCCGATGGAATATATCCTCCTGTTATTCGCAAACTGATTCGTAATAGTGAGCCAACAAACGAAGGACATTACACTTGTTATTTGCCTGCATACAACGATGAACATCTCAAACACTTTTTCAATCACTTTCCAGAAGTAAGTTGGCATGTGTTTTCAAAGCGTTGCAAAGAAAAATACCAAGCCGAAAATGTTACTTTTTTTCCAGTTGATCAGGTTAATTTTCAAAAGAGCTTTAGCAGTTGTACTGGCTTTTTGTGTGGTGCAGGATTCGAAGGTCCAGCTGAAGCAGTTTATCTAAAGAAAAAGGTTTTAGTGGTTCCGATGCAAGGTCAATACGAGCAGCAGTTGAATGCAGCCGCAATTCATGAGTTGGGAGTTCCTGTTGTACAGCATTTAGATAACAAATCTGTTGCAACGGTTAAAGACTGGATTCTATCTGAACAGCACATTGATATTGAATTACCAGATCAAACGGAATCTATACTGCATGAGGTTTTAGATGCTGCCGCTCAAAAATGGCCGTTGCAAATAGCCCTTTCATAACGCTTGAAAATTCTAGCTTTGTATCATGAGTGATACACTTCGATTGGCATTGATTCAAGCTGATTTAGCTTGGGAAGATAAAACAACCAACTTGCAGTTTTTTGAAAATGAGATTAGTAAAATCCAGGCTGATATTATTTTCTTGCCTGAGATGTTTACTACAGGTTTTTCTATGAAACCAGAGGCTTTTGCCGAAACCATAGAAGGAGATTCTGTAGCGTGGATGAAAGCTCAAGCTGCAAAATCGAATGCTGTAATCACTGGGAGTTTAATTATTGAAGAAAACGGCAACTACTTTAACCGCTTGGTTTGGGCTCAACCCAATGGAGAAGTCATCACGTATAACAAACGTCACCTTTTTTCATACGCAGGTGAAGAGAAGCATTACACTGCCGGAACCGATCGATTAATCATTGATTACAAAGGCTGGAAAATCTTCCCTCAAGTGTGTTATGATTTGCGTTTCCCCGTTTGGAGTAGAAATAATTTAGACTACGATTTAGCTTTTTATGTAGCCAATTGGCCAGAAAGAAGGTCATACCCTTGGACGACTTTGTTAAAAGCCAGAGCGATTGAAAATCAATGTTTTTTGGTTGGTCTAAATCGTGTTGGTGATGATGGAAACGGTGTTTCTCACTCTGGAGACTCTATGGTTGTTGATCCTTTAGGCGAACCAAAAGCTTCTTGTACACCAAGTAAAGTAGAAACATTGGTTACTGAAATTACCAAAGAAGAACTGGATAAAGTTCGAAATCGTTTTCGCTTTTTGGCTGATAAAGATGAGTTTGAATTGAAGTAATAGCTACTCCAAATTCCAATCGTAATCTTTATCCCAGTTTGCTCTAATCTCAATCAATTCTGGGAAATAAATAACGTCTTCGGCAAAACGTTTTTCATCGTAGTTTCCTGTTGTCCATTTACCATCTGAATCGGTGTCGTAGATTAATCTCACATGATATTTGCCAGGCACCAATAATTCGTATTCTACCTCTTCAATACCTTTTAAAATATCCTCTTGATAAACTTCATTCTTATCGGTTAAAAGCTGCAGAATATACTGTTGAGCTTGTTTTTCTCCCGGAATCAGTTTCAAAACGAGGCTTCCATACTCTTCAAATTTACGCGTGTGGAAGTTTTGAGAAAGCGTATCCTCATTGGTTAACCCGTAAATGTCTTTCACCAAATTTGGGTAATAGATGAATTGATAATCAGCTCCTTTTTGCCACGGATAAATGAATGCGATACGGTTGTTGTAAATCGTATCTGTTGTAAAATCTGTGAAAGCAGGTTCTAATACAAAAGAATAGCTATCGGCTGGCAGCGTATCATTTCCAGTAACAAAGTCAATCATAGACGTGTCGAAAGACTTTATTGGATGATTGGTTTGAATGTACAACGTATCAAAGTAGTTGTGCATGTTATTCTTTGTCTCAGCAGAAATTTCTAATTGAACGGTAGGTTTTCCTTTTTCTACTTCTTTTAAGAATTTCTCATACGATGGAATACGATATACAACCGTGTCAATTATTGAATCAGCTGTGATTTCAACGGTTAATGTATCAGTGTTTGTCACTGGATATAAATAGAAAATAACACTGTCTCTTTCAGTGTTAAAAACAGGCAAAACGTGAGTTGCCATGGTGTCGGGTAATGTTCTCACTGAAAAAGAATCAACGGGTATGTTGAATGATCCACTAGCTAGACCAAAATGCTCTGCGTTAGTTTTGGTGAAATATTGTTTTTTAGGAGTTTCAACAAACATTTTCAATGAAACGGAATCCGCTTTTCCTGCTTCTACTTCAGACTGATAAAAGGCAAAGCCTTCTCCCTCCGTATCTAGTAAAAAATTACTGTTTTTATCTTTTAAAGCAGTAATCTGGTAATTTCCTTCGGCCAAATATTTGAAGTTAAACACTCCATTTTCATCTGTTTTAGCGATGTATAGAGGTTTTTCAAAATAGACTACGGTTTCATCTTCATGCTTATATAAATGCACATAAACATCAGGAACCGGTTGAAGTGTAAAAGCATCTTTCAATTGACCAGAAATTGTCAAAGAGTCGATGTAGCTTCCAGTAGAAAAGACATAAAGATTGCTGTCTAAAGGATTTCCTTCGGTGAAGTCAACTATTCCGTTTCCAAAGTTTAAGTTGTAGGTAGTGTTTTCTTTAAGTGTATCGATGATTAAGATATCGATCGTTTTTCCTTTTTCAATAAACTCGGGATCATGATTCAGTGGCGGGGAACTAATGAATTCCTTTTTTATGTCTTTTAGCGTCACGTATTCATCAAAGGTCAACGTTACTTTTTTAGACATAAATTCAGTCGTGAAATTCTCAGGACTTGCTTCTGAAATCGATGGAGGTGTGGTGTCTTTTTCACCACCAGTAATTGGAACTTGCTGCGCACAAGAGTAAAATAGAATTGCAGCCAATATGAGAAATGAGAATTTTTTTAAATCCATTGATTCATCCAGTTTGAAATGCTTGCAGCTAAAATTTCTAAATAGTGTTTATCCACTTCATTAAAAGTGCCGAATTGTGCACTATCAATGTCAAAAATCATTTGAACCTCATTATTCTTATCCAAAATTGGAACCACAATTTCAGAGTTGCTATCAGATGAACAAGCAATATGTCCAGGAAACTCGTGAACGTTAGGAACTACTAGTGTTTGTTTTTGTTCCCAAGATGATCCACAAACGCCTTTACCAAATGCAATTCGAGTACATGCTATGGGGCCTTGAAATGGGCCAAGTATCAATTCATTTTGATCAACTAAATAGAAACCAGTCCAGAAAAAATGAAATGTGTGATGGAGGGCAGCAGCAATGTTGGCCAAGTTAGCAGTTGCATTGGTTTCGCCTGTAACAAGTGCATTAATTTGGGGTAAAAGCTCCTCGTATTTCGATGCTTTATCCTCAGATGTTATCACAATTTCTTCTGCCATAAGGTGGGCAAAGATAATGGCATTTTGTTACGCAGAATATGCCACGGTAGCTATACTAATACTAGCCGGATTACCTTTTAATAATTGTTTGCTACAAGCCTCAAGTGTAGATCCTGTAGTAACTACATCGTCTATCAGTAAAACATGCTTATTTTCAATAGAATCAGAGGCTTTCAGTTCAAATATCGTTTCAACATTTAACCATCTTGAAAAGCGATTCATCTTAGTTTGTGATTTGTTGAAACTAGACCTAACGAGTGCATTTTCTACTATTTCCTTATCTATTTTGCTCTGAATTCCATTAGCTATGTAATGACACTGGTTGTATCCTCTTTTATTCAACTTTCGCTTGTGTAAGGGAACGGGCACAATACAATCTACATGATTAAATCGATTCGACTTCGTAATTTCTTCACCCAACATACTGCCCAAATAAAATCCAATTTCTGGTTGATTCTGGTATTTTAATGTGTGTAGTAAACTCTGAGTGGGTGTGTTTTTAGTGAAAAATAAATGAGAAGTTGCCGCCTTGATGGGAACTTTGCCCCAGAACACTCTCTCTACAGGATTGTTAACCTGAGTATGAAACATGGTTTTCGGTAGTTTCATAAAACACGCTAAGCAAATATGTTTCTCGTGCGGGTGCAAAACCACGTTACACGAGACACAGCATGGAGGATAAATTAATGCAATAAAATCTTTTAGCATAGCGTAAGTTATTAAGCGGTAATCCTTATTAATTTGCAGAATCAATTCTAAATTTATGGAAAACAAGGAGAATTCTCAACAACCTCAGAAAAACAATCCAGAAAAGAAGAGTCCAGTAGTTGGAGTCTTGATTTTCATTTTAATCCTCGTAGCTGCTTTTGCCGGATATTTAGCTTACAGCAATCAACAACTTCAAAAATCTTTAGAAGATTGCGGTTATGTAAAAGCTGAAGTAGAGCAAGAAAAAGAGCAGGTTATTGGTGAATTGGAGCAAATGAGTATGCAATACGACTCTATGGCTGTAACCAATGATTCTATGAATACTGAATTGATGGCTCAACGCGAGAAAGTAGAAGAGCTTATCAAGCAAGCCAAAAATAACAATTGGACGATCTACAAACTTCGTAAAGAAGCTGGAACGCTTCGCGAGATTATGAAGGGGTATGTAAAAACGATAGATTCTTTAAACACGCTAAATGTTGAGTTAAGAGCTCAAAATGCCGAAGTTACGCGCAAGCTTGGCGAGACTGAAGATAAAAACAATCAACTTCAAGACAAAAATGCTGCACTAAACGAAAAGGTTAAGTTAGGAGCTAAACTCAAAGCATTGGATATGATTGCTTACGGTCAACGAGTAAAGAACAACGGTGTGCACCGTGAAACCAATCGCGCTAACAAAGCAGAGAAAATAAAAGTGTGTTTCACACTTGATAAAAATGAAGTTGCTGAAGAAG
>CAJWSQ010000061.1 GCA_913045895.1 uncultured Flavobacteriales bacterium
CTGCTGCAGAATCTTTTTTATTCTCTTTTGCATACATCTGACCTAAAACAAACATATTTCTAGCTGCCTGCTCTATATTTCTTCGCGTTCTTGTCGCTAATATTAAATGCTTTTTTGCGTTTTGTAAACTATCAGACTTGATATATGCCATTGCTAAAGCGGTATTCGCTTGCTCTAATTGAATTTTTGCCTTACCAACATTTGTGTAAGTGGTGAATCGGTTGAAAATAGGAACAGTTAAGTTAAACCCAATCGTTCGATTTAAATTCACATCAAACTGATCTCCGAATGTCATAACTTCAGTTGAAAAATCATACGTTCTGATACCAGAATAACCCGTTGCTATTCTACCAGACAAAGAAAAAGTAGGGCTATATCCACCTCGTGTTAATCTTAAATAACTCTCGGCATTCAACTTCTGATATTCTGCTTGCTGTAAACTTGGATAGCTCGATAATGCTATTCCAATTATTCCCTCAGGTGATGGTGGTAACTGCTCAGGAACTGTACTTGTAGAGTCTGGAGTTTCAATGGCAAAATCGGTTTCTCCAGATAGTTGCAACAGTTGTAAAAGATTCAAATAACTAATTGACTGCTGATTCTCAAGATCAACCACATTTAATTCTTCATTAGCTAACTGAGCTTCAATATCCAATAAATCAGATTGCGCTGAACTTCCTGCATTCACCAATTTTCTTGTTCGCTCAACTTGTTGCTCAGTTGTTGCCACTTGTGAATATGCCACTTTTAAATTCTCAATGGTGAAGAGAATTTCCATGTAGGCCTGTGTAATCGATAAAATGATATCATACTCTGTACTTTTTAAGCCAGAGCGTGAAGCTTCTAAAGCATATTTATTCTGCTGGTAGTTTCTATAGTTCTGTAATCCATTAAACAGAACCAAATCAGCTCCAATACTGAAGTTACTAGACTGCACCCAATCTGTAGCAAACTGGTTTGTATATGGATCAATGGTTCTACCATAGTTAAATTGATGGTAGGCATTTCCATTTATCGATGGTAAGAACTGTCCTTTTGATTGTAGCACATTTTCATCAGCAATTTCCACATCTAATCTACTTTGTTTGATCTGTAGATTATTGGTCAATGCATATTCAATACATTTTTCTAAACTCCATGTTTCTTGCGAAAATGAAACCACTGGGAGTATAAATATAAGACATGCTAAAATGTGTGTTCGCATATTCGAGGGTTTATTCAAAGGTAGACGAATAACCCTCATTCGATTCAGGAATTGAACCAATGGAATGTTTTGACCGTAGCTGGTGAATAAAAAGTATAACTGGTTTTAGTTTAATTCGAGCTGCTGATCTTTTTGCCTCTTTCTAAACAAAATTGTACCCACAACAATGATGATAATGTATGGGAATCCCATTAGGTATAAAATTCCGTTGTTAAGCCCTTGCCCTAAGTTGTCTGCATTGTTTTGAACAACTGCTCTACACATGGAGCATTGAGCTTGTAATTGTACGATGTTTAGTAGAAAAATAGCCGTAAGAATGAGCGCCTTTTTCATGATCCGTAATATGGAGATAAGAATATAAACACTAAAACACCTGTAAAGGTAACGTACAACCACAAAGGATAAGTAAACCGAACTAACTTTTTGTGTTTAGCCACATCACCAATATACCCTCTGTAATAAGCTAAAAGGATAAATGGTAATGATATTCCTGCTAACAATATGTGTGTAATCAAGATAAAGTAGAATAGGCCTTTCATATCGCCACCGTAAGATGTATCGCCACTGAAGTAGTGATTTAAAACATATGACAATAGAAATAAAACAGAAATCACCATTGCAGCTGTATTCAGCTTTTGGTGCGTAGATACCATCTTGTTTTTGATAGCCATTAATGACCCTATTAACAAGAAGAAGCAAGTACCATTGAACAAAGCATTAAGAGCAGGAAGGAATTTCACAAAACCTGGAACTGAATCTGCTTGTGGAAGTTCATGTAAGATAATTACCAAAGCATAAACCACAGCTGTAAATATCCAAATACAGTATATCACACGCTTATCTGCTTGAACCTTAGCCATAATTTTAAATTTTATTTCGTACTACGATAAAATGAAAATCTCAATGCTTTTACAACATCAATAGCAGAGTTAGTTTCGATGTATTGTAAACCGTCAAACTGACCTCTTATGTGTCTGTCTTCGTCTAAAACTACCAAACTTCTTGGATTTGGTTCTTGAAGCTTTAGATCATCAACCAAGAAAGTTTCCCAGCTTGAATTTGCCAATCGAACTACTTTCCATTTTTCAGATTTACCCATGGCATATTCAGATAACTCGTCTATTGCTTGCCAAGTATCTGCTGAGTCAATTAGTACGGTAACAAGAGTAACCTCAGGTTTATCGTTAAACCTATCGTAAAGTTTCCCCATTTGCTCTAAAACACGATAGTTTTCATTGTAACAACTCGTGCAAAAGAAATGAAGAATTAAAATTTGATCGTTGTAAGCTTCCCAACCGAAAGTGTTGTTTTCTGAATCAATAAACTCAGTGTTGGGAACTGTGTAGTAAATAGTGTCGGGAATATCTCGTTTTATGAAATTCTCTGGATCAACTTGACGGGGGCCATAAAAAGGAACACGGGCAATGTTCTGTTTGCCCGTGCTCAGAATAACATAAAATAAGGATGGAAAAACCAATATGGTTAAAAGCAGTAAAGCCTGCTTAACTTTCTTATTCATCTTAGCCCATTGTAATCCATGAAGCTTCACCAAAGAGGATAAATAGTAGATAACAGATAAAGCCAATGTATGGCGCAATTATCAAATATCTCAACCATTTACGCTCGTCTCCAAGGTGCATAAATACCATAACGATATAACCTGCTTTCAACAAGGTTAAACCGATGTAAGCCAACTTAATTGCTGTCCATACACCTGAATCTGCACCAACAACAGTTTTAGACAAGAAAATACCCATGACAACTTCAACTGTTGTAACAACAGTTAAAATCAATGTCACCATCCATATCTTCTTACGAATTTTCTTTCCTTCTTCTTCGCTGTGATGTGCGTCTAAAGAATATTCAATGATATCGTCTCTTTCCATTTTTAAAAGCTTAATTCGGTTCGGATAATTAGATCAAATAGAAGAAAGTAAATACGAATACCCATACAAGGTCGATAAAGTGCCAGTAAAGACCAGCTTTCTCTACCATTTCGTAGTGACCTCTTTTTTGGTAAACACCTTTCAACACGTTTAATAAGATGATGAAGTTTAAAATTACACCACTTAATACGTGTGTTCCGTGGAAACCAGTAATAAAGAAGAAGAAATCAGCATATAACTGATGTCCGTATTCGTTTCTGTGCAAGTTAGCACCTTGTACAAATTCAGACTCAGCTTTGATTTGATCAGCTTGAGCACCTGAAACAATATCACCAGATTTCATTTCAAGGTTACCATCTTCTAATAATGTTGCTGTTGTTCCATCTGCTAAACGGTAAGATCCGTACTCAGAACCTGAGATGAAAGTTGACCACTCCCATGCTTGAGAACCTAAGAAGATTGCACCACCAAGAACTGTAAGAGCTAACCACTTAGTTACATCTTTTTTGTTCATACGGTGACCTGCTTCTACAGCTAATACCATAGTTACAGAACTCACAATTAGGATGAAGGTCATGAACGCCACATATAACAATGGCAAGTGCGTATGGTGCACAAATGGGAAGTGAAAGAATACTTGTTCACTGACAGGCCATACATCAGCGAATTTAATTCTCATAAAACCTAAGGCTCCTAAGAATCCACCGAATGTTAATGCATCGGAGATTAAGAAGAACCACATCATCATTTTACCGTAGCTGACGCTGAAAGGTGATCTACCACCACCCCAAAGTACTTTTGCGTCTATTGCTTTAGAAGCTTCACTTGCCATTTCTAAATAAGAGTTTTCTAGTGTTGTGCAATGTTAACGAATAAATAGTAAAAATAACAGTAAAAAAATCCAGAGCGCATCAAGGAAGTGCCAGTACAATGACGTTAGCCTCAAGCCTAAATGCTCTTCGGAAGTATACTTATTTTTAGTTGCCTTGTAATAGGATACAAATAGTGCAATCATGCCAGACACGATGTGTACTAAATGTGCTCCTGTAATGATGTACATGAATGATGAAGAAACGTTAGTTCCTACAAAGTATAAACCTTGATCCATCATGTAATCGTAGGTATAGACCTGAGAAATTACAAATCCAAAACCTAATATTATTGTAGCTAATAAGCCCTGTTTAATTCGGTTGAAGTTGTTGTTCTTTACTCCCGAGTTTGAGTAATACAACGTAATACTGCTTAATACAATGATTAGGGTACTGATGAAAAAAGGCGTTGGCATATCAAACGTTAGCCAGTTTGCATCAGCCTGTCTAACGATGTAAGCACTTGTAAATGCTGCAAACACCATGAAGATGCTCACCATCCCTAAAATAAGAAGTGGCACCGCTACTTTATAGCGTGTTATTCTCTTTTCTTCTAAACTTACCTGTTGTGCATTATCTAACATGATTCCTTAGATTTTATCTAACCACATTGCAATTTGAACTACGGGTAGGTAAACAAACGATGCGAACATCAATCCCATCGCTGATTTGTCATCGAGATTTTTGTAGAGTTGATAGGCTTTCCAAGCGTAATAAGCGCCACAAATCAAAATTACAACAGCTGAAATTTGACCTGTAATTCCGAAGAAGTAAGGCAATAAGCTAATTGGAATTAAGAACAGCGTGTATAATAATGACTGGATTGCAGAAGATGAATCTTTACCTCCTGGTGAAGGCAATAAATAGAATCCTGCTTTTGCATAATCATCATATAATTTCCAAGCGATAGCCCAAAAGTGAGGGAATTGCCAAATAAATTGAATCACAAACAACAACCCTGGTATTAAACCAAACTCACCAGTTTCAGCAACATAACCTAACATTGGTGGAATTGCTCCTGGAAAAGCTCCAACAAAAACAGCAAAAGGTGATACACGTTTCATTGGAGTATAAATTCCAACATACATGATCAATGCCATTGCACCTAATAAACCACTAAGAGGATTGAGTGCAAACCAAAGAATGGATATACCAGCAACGCCCATTATTAAAGCTAAAATCATAGCTTCAAAAACAGACATATCACCAGAAGGAAGTGGACGAACACTGGTTCTATCCATCATTTTATCCAAGTCTTTTTCTAAAACTTGGTTAAAACCATTTGATGCACCAGTAACTAAAAAACCACCGATAACTAACCACAAAAATTTGATCCAGTTGATTTGATCAGCAGCCATAAAATAGCTTACTCCAGCAGAAAAAACCACCAAAGTAGCTAAGCGCATTTTAGCAAATGCAGCGTAAGCTCTGATTTTTTGGACAACAATGTCCTTTACCGTAACGGAGTTTGTGTTGGTATAACTCAATTTTGGTTCGAATGATTGATCGGCAAATGTAGCACATCCATTGAATTGGCACTAACCCAACTTGCCAGAAATATATCAGAAATCGCCATATTGATTAAAAATCCCCATTCGGATTCCGAGAGATGCCATGAATGAGCGCGGGTGCAATGTTGATGAGCGATCTTGATCCCAAACAGATAAACTCCCCTCTAACATCAAGTTAGACTTTGAACTCAACAACCATGAAACGTATAATTTAGAATAATGCGTGGTGTAGGCTATACCTTGCCCCACTTCATTTCCATATTCCGAGTTGTGTAAATCGTTTGAAAGAAAAATATTTGATCCATTATTATCTGTTGGATCTTGTGGATCATCCATTCCTTGTTGTCTGTATACGTACTTGTACTCAAAATACCATCTATTACGGTGATAGTTTGCTAAGAACACAGCTTCCCAAAAATTAGCTCCAGAAGGGTGCGCTAAAGGCTCATTGTAATGCCCATATGCTTGTTGAGGGTTTTGATGCGAATAGGTAAACGGACGAACGTAATTTCCCTCTGCCTGAAGTGATAGACCTTCTTTTCCAAATGCATCTCTGTATTTTACACCAAGCTGAGCGGCATATTTATTACCCCACCATCCACTTCTACTCCTTAGCTCATCAATTTTAAACTCATCAAAAACAATTTGACTGTATAACTTGATCTTGTTGCTAACTCTGTAATTCACACCACCTCCAAGAAGTACATTATCTGGAGAACCAATTGAAAATTCAGCTGGCCTGTAAAATATAACGGGATTGAGATAGGTAACATCAAATCCTCTTCGAACCAAACTATCTTGCTCTTGCCAAACCACAGCCTCAAAAACCTGAACATTTAATCGCTTGGTGATATTCCAACTTACGTGGTGAAATGCCGTGTACTTCCCGTTAAAAGAACTTGGTGCATTCTCGATTTGATAAATATCTTTCATGTAAGCCCACATGATCGAATATTTAATTTTCCAAAACTCCGCTGTAATTTTCAAATAGTCGTAGTTGAAGGCAAAATCACTCAACATCATTGTTCTGTAGCCCTCGCCCCAGAAATTTTTTCCTCTACCCAGTTGAAAGTTGAAATGATCATCAGGAGAATAGCTGATATAACCGGTAGAATTTCTATAATGATATCCCCAATCTGTTGCGTGAGCAAAACCTTGCCCAGGAATAACTTGATTGTTGAAGGCGTAGTTTCTGATGTATAATGGATAGATGGAATGTGATCGAATTAAATTCAAATTTACATCTAGCTTACTGCCAACAAAAGCTGAAAAATTTGCACCAATTGATGTCTCAAAAGTTCCTCCATCATTGTAATCGGATTCAAAACCTGATACAAATGAGAAAATTGGAAAAGCACTTAATTTAATTGGAGTATTCGATTCTTTATTGAAAGTGAATTCGGGTACGTACTTATCAAGAAAAATGTCACTTCCATAAGTTGATTGATACCATGCATTAGAATCAACATCTTTAACTCTAAATGGGCGAATACTGGTGTGCACTGGCGACCCCAGTGTATCAACCTCATTCATGATTGAATAGTTGACACTTTTGTACAATGGCACATAATGATGTTGGGCCTGAACTATGCTTGAAAAGCAAAACAGAGCTATAAGTACAACGTGATATTTCAGGTTAAAAACTCCCATTTATAAATCGTAATAGTAGTTTGAAATGGATGTTCTGAAACCAAAATAAAACCACTGAGTTGCTTCAACTGTTGAGAGGCTACTTTCACGAAGCATTCCTCCTGCATACACATTAAAGTTGTAGCGTGGATTAAATAAATAACCAACTTCTCCATTGAATATGGTTATATCCTGGCTGGATCTTGAGATCAAATTTGCTCTCGCTTGCACAAAAAAGTTACGATAAGTATATCTTAAAACTCCAACAAACTCATTCGATTCATCACCTTGTACAAATGCCAATGGCTGACCAAAATGATACAAATCCGTTTGTCTAGATCTATCACCATATGCTTCTTCAGCACTGTTATATTCTGCCTGAAGATACAATCCATTTACGCCTAACACATCAAAAAGCTTTACTCCTATTTGATATCCTGACAAAGACTCATTGGCATACAAAAGTTGACCATATGCTACATAATTCTCAAATGGACTATACATGGCATTCAACCCTATGTATCCACGATTCAATGTATCACCAACATCTACAAAAGAACTTAAAAATGGAATTGGGCTATAGAATAATGGCTCTTGCGGTAACGTGCCCAAACTATCATCCCAATGCTGCCACATAACAACCTCTGAAATTCCAATCTCAAACTTTTTGGAAGGTTTAAAACTGATATATCTGATGTTAGATTGTTTGCGTTTGTAAAGTGCTTCGCTGTTCAGTGTTCTATCAGATCGCTCTCTTTCTTGCATCATTGCGAAACTGGTTTCGTAGTGCAATTTATGATCGAACAATTCTATTGAAGCTCTTAAAAATGGATAGTTAAACGCGTTATCTGATAGCAAAACCGATCTATAACCATGACCAATAAAAAGCTTGTCGTGCCCAAATTGAAAACCGAGGTTTTTAGTGGCCTGATAATGAACAACACCAGAAACATTGTTATAATCAAACCCGTCATTATCTAATCCTTTGTATGGGCCTTGACCTGGAATTACTCCAATAGACCTTGTAGCATTTGTCAAGTAAGATGGGAAATAAGACTGATTCTCGTAAAACGAGGAATAAAATGAAACCTTATCTGTAATGTATCCTTGAATTTGAACTCCACGCGTATTTGTTGTTAGCAACGATGATGAAGTATCGTTTAAATCTTGACCTCCTTGAAAGTTAAAAAGTGCATCAGCCCAAATTCTAAAATCTTTGCCTTCTGCACGGAGTAAGTGTTCTTGAAATACTTTTCGCCCTATTAACTTTTGCTTAGACTGTCTATTGTATTTGGTGTTATACCAAGATTTGTAGGCAGTATCTTGGTTAACAGTCATTCTAACTGGACCAATACCAATGTGATTGACTTGACTTGTATCAGCATACATCCACTGACGTCTTTCCCAACCAAAATCATGATTTTGAGGAGTAAACACCTGCTGTGCAAATGCTGAAATGGATGAGAATAGAATTACAAACGTCAGGAAATTACGCATACAATAAATCTGGGCTAAAAGTATTGTTTTTGGTCGGGGTACAGTGCACTTTCTAAATTACTAGCTAAGCTACTGGCACCAATTCGAAATAACTTTGGAGTCATCCAAGCGTGTCCTAAAACTTTAAAGACAATATTTCTATACAATAAAGCATCTTCAACAGTTCGTATACCACCAGCTGCTTTAATTCCAACTTTGCGTCCAGATTCTTTTATAGCTAAACACATGGCATAGAATGCGGCAGGTGTTGCACCGTGTTTTCCTTTTCCTGTTGATGTTTTAATGAAATCAGCGCCAGCTTCTATTGATATACGAGATGCTTTTTCAACCATTTCTAAATCAGCAAGATCACACTCCTCTAAAATTACTTTTAGGTGAATACCCTGACCACAAACTGCCTTTATCTGGCTAATTTCATCTTGTACCTGATCATATTTACCAGCATTAAATAAGCCACGATTTATTACCATGTCTATTTCATCTGCTCCAGCTTGAATTGCCATTTTAACCTCTGTGAGTTTAACCTCAAGAAAGGTTTGACCTTCGGGAAATCCAGTTGCAACACAGGCTACTCTAACATTAGATGGTACTTCCATCTTAGCATGCATAACCCAATTTGGATAAACACAGACAGCTGGAACCGTATAACCATGATCTCCTTCAAACATCCTTGTTGCAGTAGTAAATTCAGAAATTATTTGCTGGTTATCAGTACTATTTAATGAAGTTAAATCGATATACTGGATTAACTCTTTCAGAATATCTGGTGATATTTCTGTTTGAACTGAAGCCAGTTCATCCAATCCTTTTTTAACTGTTGCTTCCATAGGTATTGCGTATAAAAAAAGCCCAATCGAAAACCGATTGGGCTTGTAAAATTATGATAGATCTTGATATTATCTCAATACAAATCGAATTGGTAAGTTGTATTGTACACGTACTGGCTTACCACGTTGCTTACCAGGACTCCATTTAGGCATGTTTTTTACAACACGAACAGCTTCCTCATCACAACCTCCGCCAATACCGCGAAGAACACTAACGTTTTGGATTGAGCCATCTTCCATAACAACAAAAGTAACGTATACAACACCTTGTGTACCCATGTCTTTTGCCATTGCTGGATATTTGATTGATTTACCCAAGTATTCAAAAAGCTTAGCTTCACCACCAGGGAAAGAAGGCATATCTTCAACAATACTGAAGATTTCAGGTTCTGCAACCTCTTCTTCTTCAACAATCTCGATGATTTCTACTTGAGTATCTTCATCTACTTCCGTATCTTCAATCTCAAGCTCTTCTTCAATCTCAACGTCATCTTCAACAATTTCTATAACTGTTGTTTGTGGCGGTGGGGGCGGTGGGGGTGGCGGTTGCTGTTGAGTAATAGGAATCATTTCTTCCTCTTCTAGCTCAATTACAACTTGACCTAAATCTTTAACCGTTTGATCAAAGATTTTCCACTCAAATGATACCAAGATCATAGCCAAGCCAAAAACCAACCCTACTAAAAAGAAAAGCGGTTTCTTTTTTTCTACGTCTACTTCTGGATTTTTCTTTTGCTCCATTTGTATTTTTCTTGATTTTGGAGATTGCTAAAGTACGAACTATTTCGAACTGTAAAAGCCTTCTTGAATACTTAAACCAATTTTAATGCAATTTCTTAAACGCTTCTTGATTGATAAGATTACATCTGATGGTATTTTATAGGTAAATTAAATCGCTGCCTTACAGTTCTACCGCCCTGTTTTGCTGGCTCCCATGCTGGCATACTTTCAACTACATCGAGAATCATTTTATCAACTCTGCTATTTACACCACGCAAAATTTCAATTTGGGTTGGGTTTCCATGTTCATCTATTACAAATGTTACATAGATAACATAGGAATCGGTTAAATTGAATTTCTTGAAATCTAACTTTTCACTTAAATATTTAAACATTTCAGCTTCGCCACCTATAAATGTTGCAGGATGTTCAGCGTAAATAACTGTTGGTATTTCTTCCTCTACAGGTTTTTCATCTCCCATACCTATGATGGGAATATCAGTATTGGGATCAACAACCGGCTCAATTGGATCCTTCGGTAGTGGATCAGGATCTGGCTGTGGAACCGGCTCAGGTGTTGGTTGTGGCTGGGGTTTAACCTTTGGTTGAGGAATGTCAGGTATCTTCTCGATTTTTATGGCGATCAAATCTTGATCCATTTCATCAACGGTTATATCAGTAAAGTCATCAAAACTTTCTACATCATAAAAAGTTTTGTATTCGAAGGCTGACAAGGTAACACTCAGGGCAGAAATCAACCCGATTAGAAAAAAAAGCGGTCTTTTCTTTTTTAAGTTTTCATGACCATGTTTTTGAATAGACATAAGCACAAGTATTAGATTATTAAGAATAATTGCTCGGCTCAACGAATTGAGCGACAGCACATGCATTATGTACTGTTGGCTTAGAAGTCTATTACCTGGGTAACTAATGATAGTTTCTCGGTGCACCAAACACCAGATAAAAAACTGCTGCTGCTAATAAGCTTCCTGATAAATTGGCCAAAAAATCAATGAAACTCATGCTACGAGAAACAAATACCGTGCCTTGAAGTAGTTCAACACCAATCCCAACTGATGCTGATATAAAGAAAGCCTTTAGAACGGGGCTTTTTCCTTTTCCTGAAAATTGTTTAAACCTCACGTTGGCTATAGAGAGCAACCACGTGAAAACGAAGTATAAAACAAAATGGACGACTAAATCGAAGCCGTCCACTTGTTTGTTATTTAGTTCAGACTGTGGCAAAAAAGAAAGCACTAAAATAAGTGCCAACCACAATACTGAAAAGGCATATGATTTTATAAAAATCAAGCGCCAACCAATTCTTTATAATCAGCAGCACTCATTAATCCATCAACTTGTGATGCATCATTCATTGCTACTTTAATCATCCAACCTTCACCGTAAGGATCGCTGTTTACTAGTTCTGGAGCATCTTGAAGTGCTTCGTTTACCTCAGTTACTTCACCAGAAACAGGTAAAAACAAATCTGAAACAGTTTTTACAGCCTCAACAGTACCAAATACTTCTTCAGCATCTAATGTTTCGCCTTCTGTTTCAATCTCAACATATACAATATCTCCAAGCTCACCTTGAGCAAATTCAGTAATACCAATTGTAGCTGTATCACCATCTATACGAACCCATTCGTGGTCTTTTGTGTATTTAAGTTCTTCTGGAAAATTCATTTTATCTGATTTTGCCCCAAAGATAATTGCTTTTAGGAAGCTTACAATTTCAAAATTCAGCTATTAGCTTAATGTGAATCGAATACTAAATCCAAAGTCTGTTGTTGCAGTGGGGAATGATGTTGAAATTCGAGGCGTAGTAAGTAATCTATCGAAATACATTTGAATAGTAAGCTTGTTGCTTAATTTATAGTTTGCCGTCAATTTTAAACTTAATATTCGTTGGCCTGATGTTGCCTCGTTTGGCCTGTTTTGAGTATCCAGTTTACGCAAGATTGTGTAGTTATCTCTGA
Source organism: uncultured Flavobacteriales bacterium (assembly GCA_913045895.1). GTDB lineage: Bacteria > Bacteroidota > Bacteroidia > Flavobacteriales_G > Salibacteraceae > UBA6049. The sequence goes on from CAJWSQ010000061.1 coordinate 12,125, forward strand.
TACTGAAATCACCACGAGTGGTTAAGTCACTTTGAATTTTATTTCGTTTAGACTTAAGCGTAAATGGTAATGGAACCTGCTTGAATGTATATCCTAGCCCAACAACATACTCATTTGCTCTTACCTCAGTTACTTGAGCATTTGTTAAACTTAGTGATAACGTTCTATCTCTAATGAATTCTACCTTGGTGATTAAACTATTGTTCCAAGTTAAATCGATATTCATCAGCGGGCTAAATGACTCGCGAATTGTTACTGTTTGATAATTGTACTCAGCCAAGAAATTACTCTGGGTAACAGGATCTCTTTCGCTGGTGTATCCCTTACCCTCTGGATCACTATAATCAACATTTGATGTGAAAGACGAAACACTATATATTGATCGATAGCCGTGGCCTATTGTTACTGTTTTAAAATGCTTTTTAAAGAACTTTAGCTTACTCAAGCCCGTGTAGGTAACCCTCCAATTTGGCATTGGAATTTTGTTGAGTGCATTCAAACTAGTTGAGCCAGCACTATTACCCGAATATGCAGCAAGAAATGCTGGTATCAATACATCAGGGTGAGTGGGGCCATAACCATCGTAATAGGTTCCTTCATAAACTGTAGAATCACTCACATAAAGTCCTTCAGAATATTCATTTTCAGCAGCTAATCTTTGAGATATTACCTGTCTATTTTCTGAGAACTGCTCAAAAGTACTGTTTACGTAATTGTCTTGATCTTGAACGAAAGCAGTTCTTATAGACATGAAAGTAACCGTGAAGTTACCCGTTGTAATTGGGCTCTCTCTTAAGAACCTGTTGTAATAAACTCCTTCATCCAACACAAATCCCTCTGGTTTCTCCTCATATCCCATTAAAACGGAGTAAATATAATTAGATCCACCAGGTCTAGCTTTGACTAACACAGACATATCAGGTGGATATGCTCCACCATTAGCAGCAATAGAAGCGTTGTCATTTGGATAGGGATTTTTAAAATGATCTGAAGGCCTTCCTGGTCTCGTAAACATTTCACCTTCACTATTAGGGCCATCCTCGATCT
>CAJWSQ010000062.1 GCA_913045895.1 uncultured Flavobacteriales bacterium
TTAAATTTCATCCAGAATATTTAAAGTTGTATCCTAGTTATGCTCTTTTTTATACAATGAACCAGTATTATTTAAAGGAGAAGAATTTCAAATATGTCAATGATGAGCAGGTCAATTCGGAGAAAGTTCTCGGAAATGCCCTGCTTTTTTTAATAGCAACCACAGCAATATTTTGGCTGATTTCTATAGGCAATTCTGATGCTTTTGCTGGATGGTTGGGATATGCAGATCATCCTGAATACATCGTTTGGATGTCTATGGCTTTGGGTTTTGATGCTCTTTCAGCTATCCCGATGGCCAAGCTTCGAAAAGATGAAAAACCCGTCAAGTTTGCAGTCATAAACCTAGTGAACATTGCTATTAATATTCTAGTGAATGTAATGTTCATCATGTATGCCATGAATCATCAAGATGCTGATAATTGGTTTGTACGAGAGGTTTTCAATCCTGAGATTGGTGTTGGATATGTTTTCTTAGCCAATATGCTGGCTTCAGGTGCAAAATGGCTGTTGCTTCTGCCGAGTTATTTCAAAGCTCAAATGCGCTTTCATCTTGAAATTATTAAGCCGTTGTTGGTGTATGCTGTGCCTCTCATGGTTGCCAATTTTGCTGGAATTATCAATGAAACATTAGATCGTAGGTTGATTCGTATTGTTCTTGAACCAAAGATTGGGGAGACAGCTGCTTTAGCTCAAGTTGGTATTTACGGTGCTTGCTATAAATTATCGATATTAATCACCCTCTTTATTCAGGCATTTAGATATGCGGCTGAGCCCTTTTTCTTCTCTAAATTCAAAGAAGAAGATTCAAAGAAAACGTATGCTCTAGTCATGAATTGGTTTACAATCGCGGTGAGTTTGATGATGGTTTTGGTATTGCTCTACATCGATTTATTCAAACTTTTTATCAGTGATGAGGCTTATTGGGTTGGGCTACACATCGTTCCAATCTTGTTGTTTGCAAACATTGCTTTGGGTTGGAATTACAACCTATCCATCTGGTACAAACTCACCAATAAAACCAGATATGGAGCTTATCTGGCAGTTATTGGAGCCGTAATCACTATTGTTTTGAACTTGTTACTCATCCCAAAAATGGGGTACACAGGAGCCGCTTGGGCAACACTTATCACCTATGTTTCCATCACGGTTATTTCTTACGTATGGGGGCAAAAATATTTCTATGTAAATTATGATTTATTAAGAATGCTAGGCTATCCAATTCTTGGTATTCTACTCTATATAGTTGCCCAATATTTCAACCTTGATGGTTGGATAAAATGGGTTTTCCACACCTTCCTATTCTTAACCTTTATCGCTGCAATAGCAGTAACTGAACGAAAACAAATCAAACAGCTACTAAGATGAAAACGGTAAAAATTGTAAACAAATCCAAGCACGATTTACCCCAATACGAAACTGCTCAGGCAGCAGGATTAGACCTTCGTGCTAACTTAGATAGTCCGGTTGCATTGAAACCAATGGGCAGAGCTTTAATCAAAACAGGTTTATTCATGGAATTACCCGAAGGATACGAAGCTCAAGTTCGTCCACGTTCGGGTTTGGCTTACAAAAACGGAATCACAGTTTTGAATGCGCCAGGAACCATAGATGCTGATTATCGAGGTGAATTAGGCGTGCTTTTAGTGAACCTTTCCGGAGAAACATACGTAATTCAGGATGGTGATCGCGTGGCACAATTGGTGATTGCCAAATTTGAACAAGCTAGTTGGGAAGAAGTTGAAACCCTAGAAGACTCTGAAAGAGGAGCGGGTGGTTTTGGCTCAACTGGTAAGAAATAGAAAACAAACTTTAACAGAGATACAATGAAATTCAATAAATCATCGAACCCAATCTTCAATTCCAAAGGATTTGAAGACGCTGTTTACAGTCGCACCGATTCGGATGTGATGACCGTAAACGGAACAATCACAAAAACAGTAATTCTTACTTTATTGGTTTTGGCCAGTGCATCATACACTTGGGTAAACCAAAACCCAATATTGATGTTGGTTGGTATAATCGGTGGGTTAATAGCAGCATTGATAACTTCATTCAGACCGCAATCTGCTGGAATAACAGCCCCAATTTATGCATTGCTTGAAGGGATGGCCTTAGGTGGTATATCGTATTTCTTTGAAGCTCAATTCGGTGGAATCGTATTTCAAGCCGTAACATCAACAATAGGAGTATTATTCATGATGTTGTTTTTATACAGATCAGGAATTATTAAAGTAACGCAGCGCTTCAAAATGGGAGTTGTTGCTGCTACAGGCGGTATCGCTTTGATGTATTTGATTAATATGGTGATGGGCTTCTTTGGAGCTTCATTCTTAAGCTTAGGAAATACATCGATGTTGATGATCGGAATTAACGTTGTGATTGTTGGTGTAGCTGCTCTAAATCTTGTTTTAGACTTTGATTTTATTGATAGAGCTGCAGCTCAAAGAGCTCCAAAATACATGGAATGGTACGGAGCTTTTGGTTTAATGGTGACACTCGTTTGGTTGTATTTAGAATTGCTTAAACTACTTAGTAGATTGCAGTCTAGAGATTAATACAACATCATTCATAAATGAAAAGCGCTGTATTCGTAGTGAGTACAGCGCTTTTTTTTTTAGTGCTTCAATACATATCGGCCTTTAGCTTGGCCTTGTAGAATTTGTTTGAGTTTGCTCTCTAAATCACTCATTCCTATTTCATGAGCTAAATCTGTTAAGACATTCGGTTTCCATTCGCCACCAAGAGCTTTCCAAACGCGCTGACGATCTTCAATGGAGCATTCAACAGAATCAACACCAGCAAGTGTTACGCCTCTTAAAATGAACGGGAAAATGGAAGTGTCTAAACCAACACCAGCAACCATTCCGCAGCAAGTAACCACACCGTTGTAGTTTACGGATTTAATCATGCCAGATAAAATTCCACCCGCTACAGCATCAATTCCCGCTGCAAACTCAGGTTTAGCCATTGGTCTACTGTTGTATTTTTCTTCAAATTCTTGACGTGAGATTACTTGCTTAGCTCCTAGTTGATCAACCAAAAAGTCTGATGCATCTTTACCTGAAATAGCCAATACATCGTATCCAAGGTGACTTAAAATCGCAACCGAAATGCTTCCAACTCCACCAGTAGCTCCGCTTACTACAACTGTTCCGTCTTGAGGCTTTATACCTGCGTCAACCAGCTTTAGGATAGAAAGTCCGGCTGTTAATCCAGCGGTTCCGTAGCACATTGATTCGTAAGCATTCATGCCTTTCGGGAGTGATAAAACCCATTTGGCAGGCACTTGAATGTACTCACCGTAGCCGCCCCAAGTATTCATTCCCAAATCGAAACCAGTAACCAAAACTTCATCTCCAGCTTTAAAATCCCCTGTTTTAGACGACTCAACAACACCAACAGCATCAATTCCAGGCACATGTGGGAATTTGCGTGTAACACCTTTATTTCCCGAGTATGAAAGGGCATCCTTAAAGTTCAAACTCGAATAATTCACTCTGATCAAGACATCGCCTTCAGGCAATTGATCTGTATCTAATTCTGTAACTGAACCCGAATATTTCCCTTCGTTTTCTTCAACTAAAAAAGCTTTATATTTCATCTTTATTTCCAATTTTATACTTTCAAAGCTACAAGCTTGTAAATTAAAAATCAACCACTTACAATTTATAAGGCTACTTACATTTAATGCAGTTTTACTGAAAATCAACTATGTATGATTGAAATAAATGATCAAGAAACTGAATGCCCATCTGATGTTTTTCTCCAAGTAATTAAAGGGAAATGCAAAACCACATTGATAGTTCTCATCAAAAAAGTACGCAACCGATTCAATGAAATGAAGAAAACCTTGCCAACCATAAGTGAACGTATGTTGGCTAAACAACTGGAAGAGCTACAAGTTGATGGAATTATATCTAAAGAGGTTTTTGCTGAGGTTCCGTTGCGCGTGGAATATCAGTTAACAGAATACGGAGAAACCATTTATCCGATTATTAAAAGCTTGCGTAAATGGGGACATATGCATCTAGAACGTCAAAAAATGATGGTTGAAGAGTAAAATCTTGCCGACAATTGGTAGACAGATCAGCTTTTAATACTTCAATCGCAATTCCCACAATCAGTAAACGTTACTTTTGTGCCTTTCCAGATCAAGCTTATGCGCATATTAATTATTCTCGTTGTAATCCTTCACGCTTTTTCGGTATCTGCTCAAGATTACTTTCCAGTGAATGGAGTGCAGGACAAACGACACACAACATACACCTTCACGCATGCTAATATTCAGCAATCATCTGAGGTATTGCTGAAAAATGCAACGCTTAAAATTAGAGATGGTAAAGTGGTTGCCGTTGGAACAGATTTAGCTGTTGATGAGAAATCGGAAGTGGTTATCGACCTCAAAGGCAAGTACATTTATCCAGCTTTTATCGATTTAGATTCGAAGTACGGCATGCCTGAAGTTCCTGCCAGAAAATGGAATCCGAGTCCTCAGTACGAAACAATTGTGAAAGGTGCTTATGGTTGGAATCAAGCTGTTAAGCCAGAAACGCAATCGGCATCTATTTTTCATCTAGATGAAAAACAAGCTGAAGCCTATTTGAAAGGTGGATTTGGAGCTGTTCTTACTCACCAGCATGATGGTATTTTTAGAGGAACAGGATCTTTGGTTAGTTTGACCAATCAGTCTGACAACAAAGCCATTTTACAACCGAATGTTACGGCTCACTTTTCATTCAACAAAGGCAGCAGCTCTCAGCAATATCCTTCTTCTTTAATGGGAGCCATGGCGTTGTTTCGCCAAACATGGTATGATGCAGATTGGTATTCAGTAAATCCCAATCCCGATCACGAAAATTTATCACTAGATGCCTTACAGCAACAAAAAGAAATGCCTTGGTTTTTTGAGGCTAGAGATTATTTAGAAGTGCTTCGCGCTAGCAAGTTGGCTCAAGAGTTTGAGCAGACTTTAATTGTGAAAGGAAAAGGTGATGAGTACAAGCGAATTGAAGAAATTCAAGCTTCAGGTGTGTCGCTTATTTTGCCTTTAAAATTTCCTGATGCGTTAGATGTTTCAGATCCATATAATGCCATGTACGCGCCTTTGGCCAGCATGAAAGAATGGGAATTAGATCCAGCCAATGCTACCTTGCTTTACTTGGCCAACATACCATTTGTATTCACAGCAGATGGATTGAAAAAGCAAGAAGACATTTTCAAGCAATTGCGTGAGGTAGTTAAATATGGGATTCCTAAAAAAGCGGTAATTGCTGCTTTAACATCAACTCCAGCTGAGTGGGTTGGAGCAACCGATTTAGGTTCGCTTGAAACTGGAAAAAGAGCCAGTTTCACCATTATGTCTGACAATTTATTTGAGGACGATGCCAAACTGATGGAGACTTGGGTAGATGGAAATCGAAACAGTTTTGTTCTATTGAATGAGTCGCAAATAAATGGCAAATACAACTTGAATATCCAAGGTGAAATTTTCACGATGAAGGTGAAAACCAAGAAAGAAAAAATCACTGGAATGGTTTTTTATCCCAATGGAGACAGCACCGAGTTGAAAGGGGATTTTTCTAAAGAATTGATTTCATTTTATTTCTTCAGTCCAAAATCTGAAGATGGTCTATGGCGATTTTCTGGAAAGATTAATTACGAAGGAAAAATCTGGGACGGTAGAGCACAACAAGACAACGGATCTTGGTTGGTTTGGAGTGCTATCCGACAAGAAAAAGAGGCCTCGGAAGACAAGAAAGAAGACGAAACCATTACCAATCCAGAAATTGGTTCGGTAACTTATCCACTAACAGCACATGGTTGGGATTCGGTGCCTCAACAGCAAAATTATTTCTTCGATAATGTCACTATTTGGACGTGTGATAGCACAGGTACTTTTAGAGGAGATGTTGTTGTTCGTGATGGTAAAATAGCTGAGGTAGCAAAGGACATCGCTCAAACTCCAGATTTGATTTACATCAATGGAAAAGGCATGCATTTAACTCCAGGAATAGTTGACGAGCATTCGCACATTGCTATTTCAAGAGGTGTAAATGAAGGAACGGAAGCTTCATCTGCCGAAGTGCGCATTGGAGATGTAATCAATCCAGATGATATCAATATTTACCGTCAACTTTCGGGAGGAGTAACAACCTCACAATTGTTGCATGGATCGGCCAATCCTATCGGAGGGCAATCAGCTTTAATTAAACTGAAATGGGGTTTAGGAGCTGAAGAGATGTTGATTGATGATGCTCCCGGATTTATCAAATTTGCTTTGGGTGAAAACGTAAAACAGAGCAATTGGGGAGATTACAACACGGTTCGATTTCCGCAAACCAGAATGGGTGTCGAGCAAGTGTATTACGATTATTTCTATCGTGCAAAAGCATATCAAGATGCTTGGTCTAAATACAATGAGTCGGCAAAAAAGAAAGGACTTTTCAAACCAAAAAATACAGTTGAAATGCCTCGCAAAGATCTGGAAATGGAGGCTCTTTCTGAGATTTTAGATTCAAATCGATTCATTACGTGTCACTCATACGTGCAAAGCGAAATAAATATGTTGATGCATGTTTCCGATTCAATGGGATTTCGTGTAAACACCTTCACGCATATTTTAGAAGGTTATAAAGTAGCCGATAAAATGAAGGCTCATGGTGTTTATGCCAGCACTTTTTCAGATTGGTGGGCTTACAAATTTGAGGTGAATGAAGCCATTCCGTACAATGCGGCTTTACTTACTGAGCAAGGTGTTTTAACCGGAATTAATTCAGACGATGCTGAAATGGGTAGACGACTCAATCAGGAAGCTGCTAAAACGGTTAAATACGGTGGCGTTTCTGAAGAGGAAGCTGTTAAAATGGTAACCATAAATCCAGCAACAATGCTACATCTCCAAGATCGAATTGGTTCTGTTACCATTGGCAAAGATGCTGATTTAGTGTTGTGGAGTGGACATCCGCTTAGTATTTACAGCAAGGTTGAAAAAACAATGATTGAAGGCGTTATCTACTTTGATCGAAGTCAACAAGAGGCTCGTATTGAAGCCATGGAAAAAGAAAGAGCTCGACTCATCGCTAAAATGCTAAAAGCGAAAGCTGATGGCAAAAAAGCGAACCCTGTAAAACCTGCTACCGAGCATTTGTATCAATGTGAAACAATGGAAGATGAATTACATTAAGCAACTATATATCACTTTGATTTTTGGAGGTCTGTTTTTAGGTATTCAGGCACAAGATCAGCCCGAAAAAGTGTTGATTTTAGGCGGGATTGCTCACATTGGTAATGGCGATAAAATGGAAGATGTTGCTATTTCGTTGAAGAACGGCTATATCGAATTTATCAAATATCAAATGGGCTCAAGAATCGATCGATCTGATTACGATACGGTCATTCAACTGGATAAAGAAAAGCACATTTATCCTGGTTTTATCGCTCCTAACACCATTTTGGGTTTAACTGAAATTGATGCTGTTAGAGCTACCAGAGATTACAATGATGTGGGTGAATACAACCCAAACGTTAGAGCGTTAATTGCTTTCAATTCAGAAAGTAAAATCATTCAAACGGCTCGATTCAATGGTGTTTTGATGGAGCAAGCAACTCCTCGTGGTGGTGTAATCAGTGGCACATCAAGCATCATGAAATTAAATGGATGGAATTGGGAAGATGCAGTTCACACACCCGATGATGGTGTTCATTTAAATTGGCCATCCCAGTTTGTTGGAGGTGGTTGGTGGGCCGATCCCAAGCCATTAAAGGAGAACAAGCAAGCTGATGAGCGTATTCAGCAGATTTATGCTTTCATGGAAGAAGCTAAAGCTTATGCTGGAAACGAAAACGAAGAAATCAATTTGAAGCTCGAAGCCATGGAAGGTGTTTTCGATGGTACTCAAACACTATTTGTTCACACCGATAGAGCCAAAGAAATCATTCAAGCAGTGAATATGAAACGCCAATTTAATATCAAAAAAATGGTAATTGTTGGCGGATATGATGCTTACCTCGTTCCAGAAATTTTAAAAGACAACAAAGTGGCTGTTATCTATCGCAGACCACATGAACTGCCCATTAGACCCGAAGATCCAGTTGATTTACCGTATCGAATTCCTGCTCTTTTGCAAGATACAGGAGTGTTGGTTTGTTTGGATATGAGTGGCGATATGGAAGCTATGAATCAGCGTAATTTGCCTTTTGTTGCTGGAACAACTGTTGCTTACGGAATGGATTACGAACAAGCTGTTGCAGCCATCACGGGCAATACGGCTCAGATTTTAGGAATTGGAGATATAACAGGAACTTTGGAAAATGGCAAAGAGGCAACACTGTTTATTTCTGATGGAGATGCACTTGATATGCGAACAAATAACGTTTTAGTTGCTTATATACAGGGAGTAACGGTTGATTTGTCTAACTTTCAGAGAGACTTATACTTGAAATACAAAGCCAAATACAAGTAACGTGCAAACACTAATCAGACATTTATTTCCACTTATTCTGGCCTTATTAATTAATCTGGGATACGGTTTAATAAAGCTCTCATACGGAGCTGGTGTAAACATTTATGTGCCTTCTTTAGCTGCAAGTTGGGCTTACTTGTTATGGATGCTATGGACCAAAGAATCTATTTCATGGCTTACTAAATTGGTAGGTTTTATCACAGTTACAGCAATTGGCGGCTATCTATTAAGCCTCATCTTCTTGTGGGATATTCCTACATATATTATCACGATTACACTGCTGATGCCATTGGCTTTTTCAATCGTTTGTTTTTTTGTACCGAAGCAAGATAAAGCTGGTTTTACTAAGTCTGAATCGGTGCTGTTGTTTGTTGGTTTGCTGTTGCTTTTTATGCAAACCACTTCAAATGTGATAGATCAGAATGAACGCGATGAATGGGTGAGATGGAATAGAGAAATGTTGACCAACATTGAGGTTCAAACTCAGCTCAATAAAGATGTTGTTGCATACATTGAGGCCACTAATCCCGATCCTGTTTTAAGTATTTATCAAGATGTAAAATCTACCGATGCATTAATCAGTCACATAGAATACATGAAAGTATTGGCTGCTGAGGCTTCTTTTCATGATTTGAATCCTAATCCAGATGAATTACTTGGTCAAGAAGTAATTGATAAAGGTGGAGTAAGAATTATGGGTGAAACAAATATATTAAATAAACTTCCCATCTCTGCTTCAAGTTTGTATGCTAAAAATGTATTTAACTTTGTTGCAAATCTTTATGATAAAGAAAATAAGAAAATTCACATTAATCTTGAGGATGAAATAATTGAAAAAACATTAATTAAATAAAATTATGGAAATAGACCCCTTTATATTCAGACTAAGTATTTTTATTCTATCAATTTTTATTGGCTACTTCGTTGTATGGAGTGTAACACCATCACTGCATACACCTTTGATGTCGGTTACTAATGCAATCTCATCGGTAATCATTGTTGGTGCTATAATTGCAGGATTGGCAGGAAATTCTCAGACTATTTTTAATATATCAAGTATTTTTGGGTTTTTAGCAATATCTTTAGCTGCAATAAATATTTTTGGGGGTTTTTTAGTTACCCAGAGAATGTTGGCTATGTATAAAAAAAAAAAGAAGAATAAATAATGATTTCAGCAAATCTAGCAGCAGTTTTTTATTTGATTTCAGGTGTATTATTTATTTTAGCATTAAGAGGTCTTTCATCACCTGAAACTTCAAGACAAGGTAATTTTTTTGGTATTTTGGGAATGGTAATTGCAATAACAGTTACTTTTTTATCTATAGGAAGTTTTTCAAGTGGGTTTTTTTATGTTTTAATTTTTCTTTTAATAGGTGGTTTAATTGGTGCATTCATAGCATATAAAATACCCATGACAGCTATGCCAGAACTTGTGGCTGGCTTTCATAGTCTTGTAGGTCTTGCAGCAGTATTTGTTGCAATAGCAGCTTTTCTTAATCCAGAAGCTTTTAACCTTGGATCTCTTGGAGACATTAAACTTGGAAGTTTAATTGAAATGTCAATTGGTGCAGCAGTTGGCGCAATAACATTTTCAGGCTCAGTAATTGCTTTTTTAAAACTTCAAGGAATAATGTCTGGTTCGCCGATAACATTTAAAGGGCAGCACCCACTTAATGCTTTAATATTAATTTCTATAGTAGTTGTAACTTATCTTCTATGTTCAACCCAATCCTCAAATTTTTTTTGGATCCTATTAGCTATTTCTTTTTTGATTGGTTTTTTATTAATAATTCCAATTGGAGGTGCAGATATGCCAGTTGTCATATCAATGCTAAATTCATACTCAGGTTGGGCTGCTGCTGGAATTGGTTTTACTTTAGAAAATACCGCATTAATAATTACAGGAGCTTTAGTCGGTTCTTCAGGGGCAATTTTATCATATATAATGTGTAAAGGTATGAATCGTTCTTTCTTTAATGTAATTTTAGGAGGTTTTGGAGCAACAGAACAATCCTCATCCACAGGAAGCAAGGAGCAGAAACCCGTTAAAAGTGGTAATGCAGAAGATGCAGCATTTTTGATGAAGAATGCATCATCAGTTATTATTGTACCTGGTTATGGTATGGCAGTGGCTCAAGCTCAACATGCTTTAAGAGAAATGGTGGATACACTTAAAAAAAATGATATCAAAGTATCTTATGCAATACATCCGGTTGCAGGAAGGATGCCTGGACATATGAATGTGTTATTAGCTGAAGCAAATGTAGCTTATGATGAGGTTTTTGAACTAGAGGAGATTAACAATGACTTTGCCAACGCAGATGTAGCATTTGTGATAGGAGCAAATGATGTTACGAATCCAGCTGCAAAAAATGATCCACAAAGTCCGATTTATGGGATGCCCGTGTTAGATGTAGAAAAATGTAAATCAGTTTTGTTTGTAAAAAGGAGTTTGTCACCTGGATATGCTGGAATTGACAATAGTTTATTTTATAAAGAAAATACGTTAATGTTATTTGCAGATGCAAAAAAAATGACTGAAGAGATAACTAAAAACCTTTAAAATCAATCATCATTACTTAAATAAGCTAGATAAAATTCTCAAAATTTTATTGTAGGTGTATTATTTAGGCTCAGGCTAAGCTAAAACAAAACCTCAATATTTATATCAAGGATATTGATGACTATTATTTAGAATTTATTAATCTTTGATTATGGATACAACAAAGTATTATTAGTGAAAGATCAGTTTATTAAAAATATCAATGCAAGTTCAGATGATATAAATAAGCTTTATAAAATTATACCTCTTGCTAATACTGGATTTTACTATTCTATAAAAGATAAAGTGAAAGAGTTTCAAAGAATTAGGTGAGCTACTTCAAAAGTTGAGAAAATCAGTAAAGTGTAGGTATAATCTAGGAGAGTTATCTTCAGTTTAACGTTGCTATTTAAGGAAATTAGAATACCCAATTTATACAATTGAAAATTACACTGGGTCATCAAACATCGTCGCTTTGTTTCGGTTGTTCGTTTGCATTCATATCTCAAGAAGGTGGAACAAATTTGAATGAAGTAGTTGTCATGGATAAAACTAAACCAGCATTTGCAAAAACAACAACCCTATTTGGTTCTTTTCAGAATCAACTTGTTACAAATCCAAGATATGCATTAAAAAGTTTCTTACGTGGAATGAAAAGCAATTCCATTCCTACTATTACAACTACTGAAACTTTTTGTTGCAATAATTTAGGGTGTAGTCTTGATGTTGCGAGTGCAATCAGTTGTGTTAGTCCAGAAAAACCAGAAAGAGTTGACCTTCGTATACAAAGTACTACTGAACTGGAAGTTACCATTCAACCACCTTTGAATGATGGTGGAACAGATGTGACTCATTATGAATTTGAATGGGATCTATTGGAACCTATAAATGATGCATCTGTAGAAATAATTTATCGTTTGAAAGAGAATGGCATTTGTCAAGGACAGCATGAAGAACCTATCTGTATGAGTCAGACGTTGAAAACTTGTCAAACATTGTGCAATAGTAAGAAATGTAGAGGTATTAGTTATGGCAATGGCTGTTGTTACTGGTTCAAGAAACCTTGCACTGCCATGGATTCAAGTTCTGCACGTACACACAAAACAGCGAATACAGGCAATCTAAAAAGTCAGGGAAGTCGTCAATATACAGTTCTTCAACATGGTTCCAAAGGAGTTATAGTTGTTCTAGCAAATGATGTTGCCACAGTCCAACAGGAACCTTACTATCAAAGCATTGGACCATATTTGCCAGATTATACGGTGGTAACTTTCACATTGCCTGACCATACTCCTGGCTATACAGTAAGACCACTAACGACCTGGGCAAGGCGTGGCAGTATGGTGGAAGTAGTGGAAGCAACAAATGCTATATTGACGACTATACAAAATGATTTCCCACATCAACCTTTTATAGTCAGTGGTATCTCAAGAGGTGGTTATTTAGCTGCAATAAATGGTTCTAGTGGAGAACTAATTTGGAAATCTTCTCGATATGGTAAATCTGCAGCAAGACGTGGTCTAATTTACTGGCCTAGTAACGATGATGGCCCTAATAGAATTATATTCTCAAATAGGGAAAAGCTTATTTCTCTAAATGCAAAAGATGGGAGAGAAATAAAAAAATTTGGTAGTAAAGGAAAAGTCCGTACCGGACTAAATGTAATGACACCAGTAATATATAAAGGCAATATAATTATTGCTACTTGGGATCATGCTATTGAAGCACCAGGCAATACACCCCGTCCTTATTCCCTGCGCGGCGCACCTCTTGTTGCCAATGGTATGGTGTTGCAAGGTGTTACGGCAACAATGATTCCTGAGGGGGGATTCATTGTCGGTCTTGATTTGGATTCCGGCGATGAAGTATGGCGCTTTCATTCGGTTGCCCGACCGGGCGAGCCCGGTGGTAACACTTGGAATAACCTCGCTTTGGAAGATCGCAGCGGCGGTTCGGTTTGGGTGCCGGCTAGCTATGACCCGGAACTGGATTTAGCCTACTACGGCACGGCGCCA
>CAJWSQ010000063.1 GCA_913045895.1 uncultured Flavobacteriales bacterium
TTCTTGTTGCCACTGATGTTGCGGCTAGAGGGATTGATGTAGATAATGTATCACATGTTATCAACTATCAACTGCCAATGACCCTCGATAGCTATGTTCACCGAATTGGTAGAACGGGTAGAGCGGGAAAAACAGGTGTGGCGTACACATTTGTTGATTAAATATGTAGTAATTTTAGATAATAATAAATACAAGTAAGATGAAAGAAGGAACAGTTAAGTTTTTTAACTCTTCAAAAGGATTTGGTTTTATCAACGCAAGCGATTCAAGTGAAGATATTTTTGTTCACCAAAGTGGCTTAATCGATGAAATCCAAGAAAACGACAAAGTTGAATTTGAAACTGAACGTGGTCGTAAAGGAATTAACGCGATTAACGTTAAAGTAATAGGCTAATTATTAGCTCTCAAAAAGGTAAAGCCATACGAAGTTCGTATGGCTTTTTTTTATTTATATCGAATCGAAATCACCTAATGATTTTCTTACCCAATCAGGAATTTCTATGGTTGATCTAGTTTTCATGTCAAACATGATTTGAGTAGTAGTTCCCGTAGCGTGAACAATAGTTTGATCTCCTTTTTGAGATGTGATGGCGTACTCTAAAACAAAGCTTTTACCACCCATTTTAGCTGTTCTCACATGAACTCGTGCATCTTGAGCGGAAAGCAACATCTCTTTTTTGAAATCCACATTTACATTGCCAATCAAAAACATGTCTTTATGCCAATCCCAATCTGGACAAGCTTTAAGCATGAAAATTCCTCTAGCAATTTCAAAGTATGTAACGTAAATTCCGTTGTTTACATGACCTAATGCATCAAGGTCGTTCCAACGCATTTGTATTGGGTGGCTAAAATTGAATTGATCTAATGACATACGAGCGAGCTGATTGTAATTATGAGTTTTTATTATAATTAATCAGCAATAATAAACAATTGGATATGGATCGAGGTTGGATAAACCGAATTAATCATTAGGGCAGCTGCAAGAGATTTTGTCTGCATAATTCTGCTCAACCAGTTCGTATGTTTTGGTGTAAGGATAACCGCCTCCAAAACCTAAATTCTCAAGATTGATAGAGTATAAGCACTCAAAAGAGAATGTAGACCCTGTGTGTAAATCATTGGGATTACAAAAGGGATTTACCGCCTGATTACATCTTGTTTTGGTGAGGTTACTGACCACATCTCGAATTAAAAACTTGACATCAATTTGATATTTCTTAGCCAGTTCATGGTTGATGTCTTGAGCTAAACGCCCAGCCGGTTCACCTTTACGAACGATTGAATCTGGGTAAATGAAAAAACGATCAATAAAGAAAGATTCCATCGTTGCTACTTTAACAAAACGATCGTTGTCATCGAAATTCAAGTTTTCAAATTCAGAGGTGTAACTTTTGGTGTCTTCATTAAAAAACTCAGGAGAAATGCTGCGTCTTTCCTTATCAACCCAAATTTCGTGAATCAGGTGCTCATAGCCCAACAATACATTTCCTTGTTGATTGTCTGATCTAGAAGTTTTCATCCTAATATCAGCAGATTTTGCAACCATGTAAACCCCCGGTTTACTCGAGCCAGGAAGTGGTAATTTATATGGTTTGTGTAATTTCCATTTACCCTCGTAAGCAGAACTAGGACAGTAATACTGAATTTCTTCAGGACTTAAATATCCAGAATCAAATACTTTATCTACACCACCATCAAAAAACTTAGATAACGGGTGTGTATATGTAAGCTTTTGTTCAACCGTTACTGGTTCTTCTTGAATCAAGGAGGAGATTATTCCAACTAAAACAACAATCAAGCATGTTAGAGCAATGAGTAAATAAGGTTGCTTTTTAATTCGAACGGTTGAAGTGGAGTCAATTTTAGGTGTGATTTGAGCTGAGTTTATGGCTTGATTTTGTAAATCCTCTACTTTTTGACTTAACTCAGAGTTAATGTGCTCAAGCTGTCTACTTTTTATAAGCCGATCAACATTTTCGAGCGCTCTCAAATACATTCCTTCTGTTGCCGTTCCTGCAATCAGTTTACTAAATAAGCTTGGGCTGATGCATAAGTCATTGGCAATCTGTCCAAAAGAAGTGGTTCCGAATTTTGAAACTAAAATTTCAAAACTGCCATAATGCTCTTCGAGCTTCGCTATTAACTTTTCTTTTAAATCGACTTCCATCCTAAAATCCTGCCCACATAGTTAGATAAAAATCTGTAAAGAGGTGTAAAATGGTGTGAAACCCCTTTATTTTCTGTCAAAATTGAAACACTTTGGCTGCCGGTTTAAAAACCGAATAAGCAATACCCTCCAATAATTTAATGTTTTTAAAAATGAAGAATCTAGTTCTACGAAACCTCGTATGGCTACCTATTTTCTTAAGCGTTTCTGTATTTGCTCAAAGTGGTAAGTTAAAATTGAATTTAAACGATTCCGGTACCACGTACATCAAGGGGTCTTTGCGCGGAATGTTTTGGGCAAGACATATGGAAATGAATCCAGGAACAACAATTAATGGTGAAGCGGTAAACAGTGCTTTTGATGTTTCTATCAGAAGGGTGAGGTTAGGGGGGTTTGCTCAGCTCAACCCCAAATTATACGTGTTTGCGCTTTTAGGTGGAAACAACATCAACATGAAAACGGAGAAAGATTTCCCGTTTGATGTTTTAGACTACCACGTTCAATACACCTTTGTAAGAGAATTTGCTCTTGGAATGGGTGAAGGAACTTGGGATGGATTTAGTAGATGGACTGTGAGAAGCAGTAAATCTATGATGGCCTTAGATGCACCACTTTTTACTTTGCACACGGTAAATAAAAACGATGATTTAGGTAGAAGTTTAGGCCTTTGGGCGAAGGGTGAAATCGGCAAGTTAGATTACGTAGCTGCATTGAAAAACCCAGCAGTCTATGGTGTAGAAGCTCAGGATAGTATTACAGATTTTGCGTTAAATCGCCCCAGAATGCGTACTTCGGGATATTTAAAGTGGGATTTTCTGGATGATGAATCTACACTGCATGCTTATAGCAGTGGAGTTGGTACTTATTTAGGAAAGAAACGTGTGTTCAACATTGGTGCAGGGTTTATGTACCAACCTAAAATGACATCATCGTTGGTTGATGGTGAAGAAGAGTTTTACGATTTTGAAAGCTACTGTGTTGAGGCATTCTACGATGTGCCAGTGAAAAACAAAGGAGCGGCAATTACAGCGTATTTGGGTTTCTTCGACTACAATTTTGGCCCAAATTATATCAGGAATTTAGGTGCGAACGATTACACTTCTGGAGGTACAAGCTTCAATGGAAGTGGAAACGACTATCCAATGATGGGAACTGGTCAAACCATCTTTGCTCAATTTGGCTATCTATTGAAAAAAGACTTGATAAAACAAGGTCAGTTTCAGCCGAACGTTGCTGTTCAATATTCCATGTTTGATGGATTAGATGAAGCTATGGTTTGTTATGATTTTGGCTTGAATTGCTACTTCAAAGGTCATAACAACAAACTGACTTTAGGCTACCAATACCGCCCAATTTTTGATTACAACAGTTCAGCAGATTTGGTACAAGTTGATCGCGCGGGTCAGCTTATTCTTCAATACCAAATTGTAGTGAACTAAAAAAACCGACAACAACTATGGCTAACGAATCTAGTACATCAGGGCTTAAAATTAACATCATACTTATCAGTTTGGTGTTGTTTGCAGCATTTGTATCATTTATTGATTTATCACCAGGGAATACTGAAATAACCTATACCGCAGGAATTGGCATACTGATGGCGTTGTGGTGGGTAACCGAAGCTATTCCCATTGGAGCAACCAGTTTACTACCGTTGGTGTTATTCCCCGTTTTTGGTGTGTTGAATGGTAAGGATGTATCAAACGCTTATATCAATTATGTGATCTTTCTGTTTTTGGGTGGTTTCATCATGGCGTTAGCGCTTGAAAAAGTGGAATTACATAAACGAATTGCACTGAAAATATTATCGAGTTTAGGAGGAAGCCCGTTCAAGATTTTATTGGGATTTATGCTGGCTTCAGCCTTTTTATCGATGTGGATGTCGAATACGGCAACAGCAATGATGATGCTTCCAATTGCATTTTCAGTTGTTAGAACTTTAGAAAGTGTACACGGAGAGTCTGTTCTAGGAAAATATGCAACAGCCATTATGCTGGGGATTGCCTACTCGTGCTCAATTGGCGGAGTAGTAACTTTAGTTGGAACACCTCCCAACTTATCATTCGTCAGAATATTTGAAATTATCTTTCCAACAGGGCCTGAAGTTTCATTTGGTCAATGGATGATTTTTGCATTGCCATTAGCGCTTTTCATGTTTGTTGTTGCCATCTTGGTTGTATACTGGTTGTATCCGCCAACCAAAGAAATGAAGATCAAAAACAAATCTTTTTTCAAAGAAAAATACAAGGAATTAGGTCCGGTAACAACCGATCAGAAACGCGTATTCGTTTTGTTTTTGATGCTGACATTGATGTGGGTTTTCCGTAAAACACTACAGGTTGGAGATTTTTCTATTCCTGGTTGGAGTTCATTACTCGGAGAGCCTAAATTCATCAATGATGGATCAGTAGCTATTTTCATTGCTTTGTTGTTATTCATTGTTCCTTCATCTAAAAAAGGCGAAGGATTAGTAACCTGGGAAACAACCAAAAACATTCCTTGGGGAATTGTTTTGCTTTTCGGTGGTGGATTTGCCTTGGCTAAGGGAGTTATTGATTCGGGGTTATCAGGTTACATTGGAGATCAGCTCTCAGGTGCAGCAAGTTTAGGGAATGTTGGGCTGCTTTATACAGTTACAGGACTAATGACCTTCTTAACAGAGTTTACGTCTAACACGGCTACTACAGAAATGCTTTTACCAGTTGTGGCAAGCATTACAACTGAGCTTCAAATAAATCCATTGTTCTTAATGGTTCCATTAACTATGGCTGCGTCTATGGCTTTTATGTTTCCAGTTGCAACACCGCCTAATGCAGTTGTATTTGGATCGGGAAAAGTGAAAATAGGAGAAATGATGAAGGCTGGAATTGTAATTAACATTATAGCAATTCTTACTATAGGAACTGTAATGTACCTATGGGGAACAATAGTATTTGATATTGATATAAACACTTTGCCAGAGTGGGCAAAACAAGCTAGTCAGGCAACAAATCACTAACAACTAGCTATTTGGGGGCTACATAGAAAAGGAGCTGTACTTTGTTGTGCAGCTCCTTTTCACTTTTAGTTGTTTTGTGTTAGTTCATCATCAAACCGAATTAGGATATCGTTGTAGTGCATGTTCACATCAATGCTTTTCCCAACTTCAAATTGAGAGTAGGTGTTGAAGAAAAATATGGCTTGACCCCAATGGTTATTTTGTCTTTCAGGATAATTACGCAAAGTAATTCCTTCAGCCAGATCTAAATCAAACCAAAAAGCAACTCCATGTATAGGGAGTTCTGAGGTGATTTTAAAAGATTTTGTGATTGTTTTACTTGAATGTTCTGGAATTGAGTTTTCTACTGATTCAAAATCGAATGAAATCAGTTCGACTTCATCAGAACAGAATGTATGATGGTATTCAGAAAGATGCACTGGTTTGTATTCTCTTGGAACAATAAATCGGCTGAATTCAGATAAATCAAATCCTGAAATTTCTTTCGGAGGGTTTACTTGTGCTAGTGATGGAATGTGAATCAATCTAGCTTTAATATTAGCGGCTCTCGGAATTACGGTGCAATTAGGTTTACATAAATGCTGAATAGCATGTCTGAAAGATGGAATAGCGTGCTCGCCCAAAAGTCCTGAATCAAATATTTCGGCAACAATTACATCTGGTTTTTCTTTGAATTCACCCGGTTCAATAGAAGTAGATTTAGCATTAAAAACTGCTATTGAATCTGAGTAGCCGTTTATCTCCACATGTTTTTGGGTGATATCGGCTAAATGTGGTGACATCTCACATCCGTATACCTGTTTGGCTCCTGCTCGAGCGGCCATTAATGAAAGCAATCCAGATCCCGTTCCAATTTCAAAAACAACACTGTCACTTCCAACCACCTGTTCAATAGCTTTTTGATAAGCATCATTACGCTCTATATCTGCCATCATTTCAGCGTGCCACGGTGGAACAAATCTACCATAAGCTTTAGCCAATTGTTGCTGAATTCCAGTATGGTTTGGGTTTAGTTGCTTGGCATGTTCATACGTTTTGATGGCATCTTCAATATGACCAAGTTCCATCAATCCATTACCCAAGAAAAGCCATCCTTCTGCGTTTTGTGGTAATTGATTTAAGCCTTGTTGTAGATACTGAATGCCTTGTTGTATGTTGCCATTAGTAACGCAAAACTTACCATAAGCAATCTCTAACAAGGGGATTCCTGGATTGTTCGCTAATGCCGTTTGAAAGTAATCTTCTGCTTCTAAGGTTGAGCCGTTTATAGCTTTGATTTCTGCTAAATCTAATAACAGAAATGGATGATTCGGAAATTTAATAAGTCCTTTTTCAAGCCAGTTAATTGACTCAGTCCAATTTAAAAGTGTTTGGTGAGCTTTGGCTAGTATGAGGTATACTTCAGGAATTTCACTGTCATGATAAGCAGGAGCTTTTAGTAGATCAATGGCTTCATTTGGCCTTTTTGTTGCGATATATAATTGGGCAAGTTGCAAAACAGTTTCAGGTCTATTCTGATCTATTTGATGAGCTTTTTTAAGGTAAAGTTCAGATTGATCAAACAACTGGGTATTCATACAAGCAACTCCGCAATTCAGCAGTGGATCAATGTATCCAGGTTTAATATTAATCGCCTTTTTCCAAATATTTATGGCTTCATCAATGTTGTTTTTTTGGTAGTGAATCAGTCCAATGTAGTTCCATGACTCGGGAACAGATTCACCAGCTTCAATTGCTGTGTTGTATAGTTGATAGGCATTGTCTAATTGTCCCTTCTCGTGAAGCTTTTGGGCTTCCTGAAATGAAGTTTGTAATTCCATGCGGACAATTTATTGCAGTATGATGATTAAAAAAATGGCTGAAAACAGCCATGTATTCAGCTTGATAAGTTCTTGTGGATGTGATTCCTTTGGTGTTCCATATTATTACTACCTAAAACGAATAAGCCTTTATCTCTCATAAATCGAGAGTCATATCAAAAGTTTAAATAGTTGTTACATGCGGAAACGTGTGGCTCTATTGTTAAATCTATAACACCTATTTTCCATGAAAATTATAGTCTGCTGTAGCTCTGAAACATACGCATTGCCCAGTATTTATATGCTTGAGCAACTTGGTGCTCTTGCAGGTGTGTGTATTCCTGATACCAGATCTAAAGAACTTTTACCTCAATTGAGCTCATTTTTAAATTCTGAAAAAGTAATTGTTCTTTCAAAAGAGAGCCTAAGTGAGCAATTGCTACAGTTGCAGAAGAAACATCAAGCAGATGCTCTCATGGGCATGACATTCCCTTGGTATATTTCTCAAGAAGTAATATCACATTTTCCGAAAAGCTGTTGGAATATACACTTCAGTTTATTGCCTAAATATGGAGGTCAAGATCCTGTTTTTTGGCAAATAAAAAATGGTGAAAGATATAGTGGTTATACGGTGCATCAAATGACCTCTGAAGCTGATTCAGGTCCCGTTTTAATGCAAAAAGAGGTTCAAATAATTCCAGGAGAACATTATGGTATGTTAGGTCTAAGATTGAGTCAGCAGTTAGCTAATGACGCTCAAACAATACTTAGTAAGATAGAAACCAGTGAACCCTCGCCCGCAATAGTCGCTGATAAGGCATACTGGAAGAAGCCTACTGAATTTGATCGGGTTATTCAATGGGAAACTCAAACTGCAGAAGACATACAACAGCTCGTAAATGCTTGCAACCCTAATTATGGAGGAGCGATAACCTATTTTCAACAAGATACGATAGGCATTTTTGAAGTGGCTTTAGTCGATTACAATGTCATTAACGGCATTGCTCCCGGAACAATTGTTTTTGCAGATGATACCAATGGAATTGTAGTTAAATGCCATAATTCATCCTATCTGAAGTTGATGGTGATGCAAAATCAAACCGGCTATCTATCAGGAATGAAATTGTATCAAATGGGCTTTAGTCAGGGGGTAAGGTTTACATCAATACAAGTAAATCATCAGAATGCAGCTTCGGTAGCTGCGCACTAAACTGTAAGAATTTAAACCAAATAATAACAAACCAAAATTTAATCAATATGGATCCATTTATCGGAGAAGTAAAAATGTTTGGAGGCAATTTTGCCCCTCGTGGTTGGGCCTTCTGTGAAGGACAACTATTAGCTATTGCACAAAATCAAGCGCTTTTTTCAATTTTGGGAACAACTTACGGAGGAGACGGTAGAACAACATTTGCTCTTCCAGACTTGAGAGGTCGTGCTCCAATAGGCCCTGGTACTGGTCCAGGCTTATCTACTCGTAGGTTAGGTCAAAGATCAGGTACGGAAACAAATGTACTTACAGTAAATCAAATGCCATCACACAATCACTCAACTACAACGTCATTACATGCATATATTCCGGTGAATGCCGAAGAAGGAAACGAAGATGAAGTAAATCCTGCTGCTGGTGTTTTGGCTAATAATGGCCAAGATAATTATGCAAGCGAAGCTACGCCTAATGCTTTTTACAATGGAGCTAACCTTGCTCCGGTTAATGGAACCGTTCAAGTAATGAACAATGGTGGTAGTCAGCCTTTCAATAATATGCAACCATTTCTTGGAGTGTATTACATTATAGCTTTAGTAGGAGTGTTTCCCAGTAGAGGTTAATAGTACCATAAGTGTAATACAATATGAACTTAAAAAAGAATTATTATGGAACCATTTATGGGAGAAATTAAATTGTTTGCAGGCAATTTTGCGCCACGTGGTTGGTTTTTTTGTGAAGGACAATTATTGGCCATATCACAATTTTCGGCACTGTTTTCAATTTTAGGAACAACATACGGAGGAGATGGGCGTACAACATTTGGGCTTCCTGACTTAAGAGGTAGGGCTCCAGTTAATCCGGGAACAGGTCCTGGGTTAAGCTATAGGGGTCAAGGTCAAATAGCTGGTTCAGAGACTAATACGCTCAGTGTGCTACATTTGCCATCACACTATCATACAACACAGACAGATTTTAAAGTTGCAATACCTGTTAATACATCTGAAGGTGATGAAGATGAGGCAAACCCTTCAGCTGGGGTATTAGCAAATAACGGACAGGATAGATTTTCAAGTGAACCAGCTAATGGGTATTACTTTGGAGGAGCAGTACCAGTAGTGGGTAATGTGATTACATCGATTTCTGGAGCTAGTCAACAGGTTAATAATATGCAGCCTTGGCTTTCATTGTATTTTATTATTGCCTATGAAGGGCAATACCCTAGTCGTGGTTAGGTATAATATGAAATGAAAGATAAAAGCTACGGCCTTATTTTTAGGTTCGTAGCTTTTGTGCTCAATACAATAATTATTTTTGGAAATTAAATTATAACTAATTGCTATGAATGAAACTTCAAAAACTTCCCTATTTAGCATTTTGTTTTTCGTGTTTACTTTAGGGGTAAATGCGCAAATTCAAGATGGTGTAATTGACGATCCTGGAGATATTGCTTTTCTGGGCTACAATGATAGCCCCGATGGGTTTTCATTTGTTTTTCTAGATGATTGTCCAAATGGAACCGAAATTCGGTTTTGTGATGATGAATGGACAGGTACAGCTTTTTCCTCAACAACAGGAGAAGGAGTAGTACTTTGGACGAATAACACTGGATCAACCATCGCTGCAGGTACTGTAGTTGATATTACCAATGCTGATGATCACTTGAACATTGCTGCAACAATCGGTACGGCCTCGGAAGATGATCTGGGATTTACATTAGCAAGTACCGGAGGTGATCAGATCTTTGCTTTTACCGGAACACGTGCTGCTCCGGGGAACTTCCTTGCTTTTGTGGGAGGTGGCTCTGGTTATGTATTTACCAATACAAGCCTTACTGTTGGCGTAACGGCTGTTGAGATTAATGGTGAAGGATATTACAACGGAACCACGGTTTTTAATGGAACAATTACGGGGTGTGCATCTACAATTAACAATGTTAGTAATTGGACGGTAGCCAATGTTGGAACGTATCCTGATCCGTATATTCCAAATGCTTTAACTGGTACTGTATTCTCTAGTTGCTCAATGACTGCATCCATCACCTCTCAAACAAATGTTGCTTGTAATGGAGATAATTCTGGAGCACTTACTGTAACTGCATCAAATGGAACTGCAAACTATAGTTATGCTTGGAGCAATGGGGCAACAATATCTAATACCAGTTCTACTGTTAATGGTGTTTCAAGCTTATCAGCTGGAACATATACTGTAACTGTAACTGATGGAAATGCATGTACAGCTACAGCTTCGGCATCAATTACGCAGCCATCAGCATTAGTGGCTTCAGCCAATGTGAGTTCAATCATAGGTTGTAATGGCGATTCAGATGGTCAAGTTACAGCCAGTGCAACAGGTGGAACCAGTTCATACACCTATTCTTGGAATACAGGCGGGACTTCTGCGACAGAAACATCTCTAGGGGCGGGAACATACTCTGTAACCATAACAGATGCAAATGGCTGTTATGATTCAGCTTCCGCAACAGTTACACAGCCTTCAGCTTTAAATGCTGTAGCATATGCAGATTCTAATGTAACATGTAATGGTTTGTCTGATGGTGGTGGTACAGCTTCTGCAACTGGAGGGACCCAATATTATACATATTCTTGGAACACAGGTTCTACTTTTGCTTCAATAACTGGAGTTCCAGCAGGAACCTATTCAGTAACAGTTATAGATGCAAATGGCTGTTATGATTCAGCCTCATTTTCTGTTCAAGAGCCAGCAGCTTTAGTAGCTTCGGCAGCTGTGAGTTCTGCTATTAATTGCAATAGTGCTTCTAGCGGACAAGTTACCGCTAGTGCTGCTGGTGGAACCGCTTCATATACTTATGCTTGGTCAAATGGATCAACATCAGCAACGGCTTCAAGTATATCTGCTGGAACATACTCGGTTACCATTACAGATCAAAACGGCTGTTATGATTCTGCGTCAGTAACAATCACCGAGCCAACAGCAATTGTGGCTTCAGCATCAGTAAGCTCAACTTTAGATTGTAATGGCGATTCAGATGGTCAAGTGACTGCGAGTGCAACTGGAGGAAGTGGTTCATATACTTATTCGTGGAATACTGGAGGGACTTCTGTTACAGAAACAGGTTTAACAGCAGGAACTTATTCGGTAACCATAACAGATCAAAACGGCTGTTATGATTCAGCCTCAACAACATTAACCGAGCCAGCAGCTCTAATTGCTAATGCTATGACCGATTCTAACGTAACCTGCAATGGTTTAACAGATGGTGGAGCAACTGCAGCAGCAACTGGTGGAAATGTACCATTTTCTTACTCATGGTCAAACGGAGCAACAACTGCTTCTATTACAGGTGTTAGCGCAGGAACCTATTCCGTAACTGTAACAGATCAAAATGGCTGTTATGATTCAGCATCGTCTACAGTTACTGAACCAGCGTTACTTGTATCGGCAGTATATGTAGATTCTAATGTGACCTGTAATGGTTTATCAGATGGTGGAGCAACGGCTGCAGCAACAGGAGGAAATGCACCTTACACTTATTCATGGTCAAACGGAGCAACAACAGCATCTATTACAGGAGTTTCGGCAGGAACATATTCGGTTACTGTAACAGATAACAAGGGTTGTTATGATTCTGCGTCTGCAACTATAACAGAGCCAGCAACTTTAATAGCAAATTCACAAGTAACATCAAATGTATCATGTAGTGGAGCGTCAGATGGAGTAGTAACAGCGAGTGCTACTGGTGGAAATGCGCCATATACTTACACATGGTCGAATGGTGGCACATCAGCTTCAATTTCAGGATTAGTTACAGGAACCTATTCCGTAACAGTAACGGATAACAAAGGGTGTACATCAACCAGTAATTCAACAGTTACGTCTTCTTCTTCATTGATTGCTAGTGCAAATACAAACGCAAACGCATCATGTAATGGGGATTCAGATGGTCAGGTAGTTGCTAGTGCAACAGGAGGTAATTCTCCTTACACGTATTCGTGGAATACAGGTGGAACTTCGGCTACTCAAACCAGTTTAACAGCAGGAACCTATTCAGTAACTGTAACAGATCAGAATGGTTGTTACGATTCAGCTTCTACAACAGTCACAGAACCTACGTTATTGGTTGCTGCATCCGTGGTAGATTCAAATGTTACATGTAATGGTTTATCAGATGGAGGTGCAACGGCATCAGCAACAGGTGGGAACGCACCATTTACTTACTCTTGGTCAAATGGAGCCACAACAGCTTCTATTACAGGTGTAAGTGCGGGAACTTATTCCGTAACTGTAACAGATCAAAATGGTTGTTATGATTCAGCATCTTCTACGGTTACAGAACCAGCTTCATTAATTGCTGCATCAGTAGTAGATTCAAATGTTACGTGTAATGGCTTATCAGATGGTGGAGCTACAGCAGCGGCAACAGGTGGAAATGCACCTTACACTTATTCATGGTCAAACGGAGCAACAACAGCTTCAATCACAGGAGTAAGTGCAGG
>CAJWSQ010000064.1 GCA_913045895.1 uncultured Flavobacteriales bacterium
CATTGGACCTTCAAATGTGCTCATACCGTAAGCAGTAATTGCAACAACGAAGAATTTCAAAATAGGATCTTCTCTTACACGGTCCCAAGCACCACGAAGAGTTAATAGACCGTTGATCATACCACCCCAAGAAGGGAAAATCAACATCACTGAGAATACAGTACCTAATGATTGAGCCCAATCAGGAAGTGCAGTATACAACAAGTGGTGAGGTCCAGCCCAGATGTAGATAAAAATCAAGGCCCAGAAGTGAATGATTGATAATCTGTAAGAATATACCGGGCGATTAGCCGCTTTAGGCACGAAGTAATACATCAAACCTAAGACTGGAGTCGTAAGGAAGAATGCTACCGCATTGTGTCCATACCACCACTGAATTAAGGCATCTTGTACACCTGCATACCAGCTGTATGATTTGGTTAATGAAACTGGAAGTTCGATGTTGTTAACGATGTGTAACATGGCTACGGTTAAGAATGTAGCGATATAGAACCATATAGCAACATACAAGTGACGTTCTCTACGTTTCATGATAGTTAAGAACATGTTTACACCAAATGCAACCCAAACTACTGCAATAGCAATATCGATAGGCCATTCTAGCTCGGCATATTCTTTACTTGAAGTCATTCCCAGAGGAAGTGTTACCGCAGCAGAAAGGATAATTGCTTGCCATCCCCAAAAGTTGAAGTAAGATAAAAACTTACTTGCCATAGGTGCTTTAAGCAAACGTGGTAAAGAGTAATAAACTCCCGTGAAAATAGCATTTCCAACAAATGCAAAAATCACCGCATTGGTATGCAGTGGTCTAATTCTACCAAACGTGGTATAAGGAATACCGAAGTTTAGTTCTGGAAAAACAAATTGAAGAGCAACAACTAAACCAACCAACATTCCAATTACACCAAATGCAATGGTTGCAAAGGCGAAATTGCGAACGATGACATTGTCGTATTCGAAATGCTCTTGATTCGCTGCAGATTTAGATTCCACTTTGTGTTTGATCTCATCTGCGTGCCCTGTGCCGGATACTTTATCCTGATTCACAGAGTGTTCTTGATTATCTGCCATGGAACAAATTATTATTTAGGATTCGAGTTAGAATTATTAGATTGTGTGTCGTCAAATAGAATGCGGACACTTGGTGTATAATCATCATCGTACTGGCCATTCTTAATGGACCAGATGAAAGCCCCTAAAAAACCTAGTGCGGCTGCAAGGCTAAACCCAATTAGTACATAAATAGCGCTCATTGATCGGAATGTTTTTACATTTTTTAACAATACAAATGTGGTAGAGATCGCATGGATAAAACATGAGAGCAGTCACATGCATACATGACTTTTGTCAGTTTTGTGTCAAGTCAATTGATTTACAATGGTTTAAAACTAAACAATTGGTTGATTTTTCTCCAATTTATTGCGGTTAAATCCCAATGAACGTGCTGATAAATTAGTAGCTATTGTTACAAATGAAACAACAGACACGCTACTGATTGGCATCAATATAGCTGCAAATAAAGGAGTTACCATTCCATTTAAGGCAAATAACATCCCAATTGAATTGTAAGAAATAGATATTGCAAAGCTAGATCTCACAATGCGCATTGCTTTACCAGAATACAGCAATAACTTGGGTAAGCAGTCAAATTTATCTGCTCTTAAAATGGCATCACAAGCTGGTGAAAACTGGAAAACATCATCAGCAATACTAATGCCTACATCGGCTTGTTTTAAAGCACCTGCATCATTCAATCCATCGCCAATCATCAACACCTTATTTCCTTTTTCTTGAAGCGATTGAATGAAGTTGAGTTTGGCTTCTGGTGTTTGGTTAAACTGCAAATGAGAATCGGATGAGAAATACGGTCTTAAATTTTCAAATTCAGCTTCGTTATCACCACTCAGCAAATACAATTCATATTTGTTGCCCAGTTGTTTCAAGACATCTTCTAATCCGTTTCTGTATGCCTTGTGCAGACTAAAATACCCTTTGTATTCTCCGTCAATTTCGATGTGAGCAACACTGGCTAATTTCTCACCAGTAGACACTACCTCTTTTGAGAGCAGCTTAGAAGATCCAATGGTTAATTGATGTCCTTGAACCTCACCAACCACACCTTTACTGGTGACTTCTTTAAAGGAGTCTACCCCTACTACCGCCCCCGATATATAACGGTACAATGCGGTACTTACAGGGTGAGCACTTTGTTTTACCAAAGACTTGATTAATTGAAGTTCGGTAGGATTTAATGTGGTTCCATGAAAATCAACCTCATCGGCAACACTTTGAGTTAGTGTTCCTGTTTTATCGAAAACCAATGTATCTACCTGAGCCATGCGCTCAATAGTGTCGGTATTTTTCAAATAAAATCCGAGTTTTCCGAAAATGCGTAAGCTGTTTCCAAAAGTGAATGGAACTGTTAAAGCCAGCGCGCAAGGACAAGCAATAATCAACACTGAAGTGAACACATGAATGGATTCTGACATGCCCGATTGATACCACCAAAATGCCATCGCTCCCATAGCTAAAATCATAACCATGAATGTAAAGTTTTGACTCACTCGATCTATCAATCGGTTCATGGTTGTTTTCTCGCGCTGGAATGTATCTTGATTCCACAATCTGGTTAAATAAGATTGCGAAACAGCCTTATCAACTCTTAGTTTAATGGAAGCTCCAACTTGTCTACCGCCAGCAAAAATTTTATCACTTGCTCTCTTAGAAACTGCATCCGATTCACCAGTTACGAAGCTGTAATCTATCTGAGCTTCATTGGATAAAAGCGTACTATCTGCTGGAATTATCTCCCCATTTCTTACCAGAATAATATCGTTAACATCAATGGAATTGAGCGCAACGTTGTGCTCTACTCCATCAATCAACTTGGTAACTGCTATTGGAAAATACGACTTGTAATCACGATCAAACGACAAAGCCTGATAGGTTCTATTTTGATACCACTTCCCTACCAACAACAAGAACACAAACATGGCAAACGAATCCATGAATCCAGGGCCAGTTTCTGATAGAATCTCATAAGAACTACGAGAATATAAAGCGATAATTCCGATTGATACAGGAACATCGATATTCACATATTTAGCCCTTAGACCTTTAAACGCAGAAACGAAATAATCAGAAGCGCTGTAGAAGAAAACAGGTAGTGAAAGCACCAAGTTTAAATACCCAAATAGCCTTTTGTATTGATCTTCTAAAAAGTCTTGAACATCTAGATATTCTGGGAAACTCAATAGCATGATATTGCCAAATGCAAATCCAGCAATTCCAAGTTTGTAGTATAAAGCTCTGTCAACCTTTTTCTTGGCTTCTTTGGTTCCACTTTGCAGCGAAATGGCAGGCTCATAACCGATTGACGTCATCAACTCGACCAATTCTCTCAACGATACTTGATCTGAACGATACGTTACGTAAGCCTCTTTTTTAATGAAATTGACTTGAGATTGAACGATGCCATCTCGCATTCGATACATATTCTCAAGCAGCCAAATACACGAGCTACAGTGTATTTGCGGAATATAGAATTTGATTTTCTTTAGATCGCCATCGTTGAAATCGAGCAAACTGGATTCAATTTCCTCGTTGTCTAGATAAGCGAATTTATCCCCCAAAGATCCACGCATCTTGATTCCTGGATTTTTTTCCAGATCATAATACGTGCACAAGTCATTATCATCTAATAGTTCAAAAACCATCTTGCAGCCTTCGCAACAAAAGGTTTTATCATGTGCATGAATGATTTCAGTATCACACACATCACCACAGTGATAACAACGAGGGGTTTCATTTGCAGCTGATTCTCGATTGTCACTCATCTCGATGCGAAGTTGAAACGAAGTTTACGTTCAGAAAATGACATTCATCAGCCTTGAACAAGATAATAGTCAACCAACTTTGGAATTAACTCTGAAATACCAAAGAATATACCTGTTACTATTCCGAGTTGATATGGATTTTCAGATGAATAGATGTAAGGCAATGAAGACATTGCAATAAGCGTATACGAAACAGCCATAATAATTCCAGATGCCATCATGAAGGAGATTTCTTGTCTGTAAAGCACTAGGAAAAACGCTATCACAAATAAAATCAACCCAATTAAAAAACTTGGTCTAGGCTCAACCACTCGAATAAATTTAGATGCTGTTAATGCCAATAATCCTGAAACGAGGGCTAAGAAATACGGTACATAATTGTGGTCGAATCCAAAAATATCGAAGTGTTCAAAAGAAAGTAAATACCTGTAAGCGAACTGCATGGCCGAAAAAGACAATCCAGCAAACAAACCCGTAATTACAGCTGCTGGAATTCCACTTTCAACATCGTTAGTAGTTTCATTGATTACTTGATTTCGCTCAAAAAATAACGACTTCGCCTTCAAAAAATAAAATATCCCTGAAGCTAGAAATACAACCAATACAATAACCAATGACACCTGAATACCAACCGTGAAATAAAACCCTTGAAATAAGTGAGTTGAGGCAATAAAAAACATTTTCAAAGCAACAAAAAGTGACATTGCAATAGGCAATAATTCAATCGGACTCATTAAACGCAAAAGAGATATTGATGGTGCAACCAAAAGACTCATCGAAAAAATCCATAGCAACAGAATTATTGTTGCTATCAAACTAGAACCTGAAGATGCGAATGAAAGATAGATTGCTAAACCGAGTGTTATAAAACCCAGTATCAAACCAAAAAGCAGTAACCAATGTGCTTTTGATGTTTTCTTAACCAATTGATCTAAAAGCAAACCCGTTAAAACTGGAATGAAAATAACAACACCAAAATCAACAAGTTGAATGGTTTTAGTTGGAAAATAATCTAATAGCTGAAGTTGTTGGTGAAGTACATCAGCTCCTAACAAAATAGAAAAGCTGAATGCAAGAAGTGAAACGACTAACGGCCACTTTATTTTTTGTAGCTGTTCAACAGAGTAACTCATAGCAATTGGGTATTCTACGAAGCTACTAAACAACTGTTTACAATCGCTTTATTTTGAAGTAATCCTGGTAAAAAAATTAAGCTTCAGCCTTACAAGCCTTGCAAACACCATTGGCAACCATGTAAACATCATGAATTTCATATCCATTTAATCCTTCTACATTGGGCACAGGAACACGTTCAATACAAATGGTTTTATTGCAATTTCTGCAGTGAAAATGTAAGTGATTATCGTGGTGAGTATCTTCTGAGCAAGCATGTGAGCACAAACTGTATTTCAGTTTACCTTCATCATCGTGTACTTTGTGAATCAGTCCTTTTTCTTCAAAAGAACTCATCGTACGGTATAAAGTTACCCGATCCACATTGCTTCCCAGTTCATTTTCTAAGTCAGCGATAGCCAATGCATGATCGGTATCGTGAAACACATCCAAAACCATTGTTCGTGTAGGTGTTTTCTTTAATCCGTGTCTTTTAAGCATGTCTTGAACGTTCATATCACTAACCTTTAAATAAAACTCGAATCGAGTAAATCCATTGCAAAGTAACTAGTAAAACGTGAAAAATAAAAAGGAGGTTCAAAATGAACTAACCATCAGCGAATAATTCACACTTGTGAAAAAAATGACAAAAAACAAAGTAATATAAGTGTGTAATGTCGCCCCAACTTTTTATCTTGGATTGCATTAATAAATTAAATCCATTATAATGAAAAAAGTAAAAGTACTTAGTCTGGCCGCCCTAATGTTTTCTCTAAGCCTTACAAACACCAGTTGTGTTGGTTCATTTAGCCTGTTCAACAAAGTTTTAGACTGGAATCAGAGTTTAGGAAATAAGTTTGTGAACGAACTTGTATTCTTGGTGTTTTTGATTATTCCTGTATATAGTGTAGCAGGGTTTATTGATATCGTTATCTTAAATTCAATTGAGTTTTGGACAGGTTCTAATCCGGTAGCTATGAAAGAAGGAGAAAGCGAAACTCAATTAGTGAAAGGTGAAGACGGAAACAACTACTCTATTACCGCTTCAAAAAACCGTTTTGATGTAAAACAATTAGATGGTAATGCTGCAGGTCGCGAATATGCATTGGTATTTGATGCTGAAGCTGCTGAGTGGAGATTTGAAGAAGGAACTCAAGAAATTAAACTAGCATCTTACAACGAAGAAACTGCTGAATACAGCGTTTATTATCCTGATGGATCTGAATTAACAATTGCTGCTGGAACTGATTTAAACACAGCCAAAGCAATGATTCAAGATCAATCGACATTCTTTGCTTCGAAATAACTTTTTGAAGTTATTTATCTAATAAAATCAAGAGCTCGACTTTCAAGTCGGGCTCTTTTTGTTTTGAACAAAATCAATGTGTTCGGAGTTTCTTTTTTACAATCCAAAATTCAATCATTATGAAAAAAGTTATCTCCTTACCTGTATTTTTAATTCTTTTCACCTTATTGATATCAAGCTGTTCTACCAGTAAAAATGGATCAGCTTTCCAAAAAAGACGCTATACAAAAGGATGGCACGTCAACATCAAATCTCCTTTCAAAAAACAAGTTAAAAATGCTAACCAACCAGAACAGGAGTTAGCAACTTTACCACCAGCTGAAACACCAAACATTCTGGCCGAAAACACAACTCCAGAAATCCGAGAGAAGAAGCAATTGCCTAAGCTTGAAAGCAAAAGCTCATATCCAAGTGAAAAAGCGAAGCAACAAACAAAGAAAAAAGCCTTTACGCTAAATCACTTTATGGAAGGTATCGGTTTCGATAGAATATTCCCATCTAACAAAGCATCAACCAATAATCGAGCAAGCGCTGAAATATCAAACAGTCAAAAATTGACTCTTTTCGGAATGTCAATGGCAGGTGGAAGCGGATTTGCAGTAGCAGGATTCATCTGTAGCCTAGTTGGTTTATTTGTTCCGTTTTTAGCCGTGTTGGGTGTTATTTTCTCTGCAATAGGATTAAACAGCAGCAGACACGGATTAGCACTTGCCGGTCTAATCATAGGTATTGTTGCCTTAGTTGTACCATTCTTAATTTGGTTCTAAGAACAACACAGGAATAATAACATCCTATTTACAATACATTGCACCAAATAGCGCAACTTTGACCCATGCGTTATTTGGTGCTTTTTATTTTATCGCTAATTGTATTTGAAAGTCATTCTCAAGAAATTGAAGGCTTTAGAGACGATATCCGTGGATCAGGATCAATTCGCGTTGCCTTTTGGAATTTGGAGAATCTATTTTTCCCCATGGATGATTCTCTCACCAACGATGATTCATTTACACCGTACGGCAATAACCATTGGACTTTTACCAAATACAACGATAAACTTCAAAAATTAGGAAAGGCTATTACCTCTATTGGTGGTTGGGAAGCTGTTGAAATAATTGGCTTTTGCGAAGTTGAAGATCGTATTGTTCTTCAGGATTTAATCAATAAAACGGGACTCAAAAACAGTAACTACGAAATTGTACATCAAAATTCACCAGACCGAAGAGGTATTGATGTGGCTCTCATTTATAGAAAAGACAAGGTTAAAGTTTACAACCAGCGATATATCAAAGTTGATTTCGGACCAGGATCTAGACCAACGCGAGATGTTCTACAAATAAGCGCTACGCTAGAAAACAATGATACCATTCATGTTTTATACAATCACTGGCCATCAAAATACGGAGGTGCTTTGGCAACCGTTCCTAAAAGAGCTAGAGCTGCGCAAGTTGTAAAAGAAGCTTGCGATTCTATTTTTTCGCTTTCACCGAACGCAAATATCATCTTAATGGGAGACTTTAACGATACTCCTATTGATGCTAGTGTTAAAGATGTTTTACATGCACTTCCAGACACAAATAACACCAGTACCAAATCATTAATAAACCTAACTTGGCCATTGGTTGGAAACGATGGAACGCATAAATACCAAGGCGAATGGAGTGTTATTGATCAAGTAATTGTTTCAAAGAACTTGTATTCGAGTTCATCAAAAACACAACTTTACGATTATAATGCACATATTTTTAAGGCACCATTTCTATTAGAATCTGACGATTCGCACATGGGAACCAAGCCATTCAGAACTTATATCGGCATGAAACATCACGGTGGATACAGCGACCATTTACCGATTTATTTAGATTTGCGACTTCATACGAAAGTGGACAATCCATGATTTTATCAGGAAAAGAAATAGAAAGAGAGCTTAATCAAGGTATACAGATTGAGCCTTACAATGCTAACCAACTCAACCCCAACAGTTACAACTTAAGATTATTCAACGAATTGCTTGTTTATGATAACAAGGAGTTGGATATGCGTGTTCCAAACCCTACATCAAAAATTACAATCCCTGAAGAAGGGCTTTTACTGGAACCAAACAAATTGTACTTAGGTAGGACAATTGAGCATACCTCAACAAACAAATTTGTACCGATGCTTGAAGGCCGTTCTTCCATTGGAAGATTAGGCTTATTCATTCACGTTACAGCTGGTTTTGGCGATGTTGGTTTTAACGGATATTGGACACTTGAAATTTTCTGTGTTCAACCCATTCGCATATATCCTGAAGTAGAAATTTGTCAGATATTTTATCACACCATTGAGGGTGATTATGAATTGTATAAATCTGGGAAATACCAAAACAACTCAGGTATTCAACCAAGCTTATTGTACAAAGATTTTGATGGAAAATGATATGGCTGATCAAACAGTTATTCATCTTCTTAATAAAACTATACCAGTGGTTTATCTCTCCCCTATTGGGGCAAAATTGCCGCTATACACCAACCTGTAGTCAATACGCAATTGAAGCCCTAAACGAGTGGGGCATCATTAAAGGATCTTGGCTAGCTATAAAAAGGATTGGTTCTTGTAATCCTTGGGGCGGTTGTGGTTACGATCCCGTTCCGAAAAACCCAAACAAAAGCAACAATTAAACGTTGCACAATAATTGCCTATTTTTTTGATCGATAAAACAAATAATTATGTTCAAACACCTGATTTTTCTTCTTGCTTTAATTCCAACGATTACTCAAGCACAAAATGCTTATTGGCAGCAAAATGCCGATTATTTCATCGATGTTGTTTTAGATGATGAGAAGAACCAGTTTGCAGGATTTGAAAGAATTGCATACACAAACAACTCTCCAGACACTCTAAAAAAACTCTATTATCACTTATACTTCAATGCTTTTCAACCAGGAAGTATGATGGACGAGCGTTCATTAGACATTCAAGATCCTGATAGACGAGTTAAAGATCGTATTAGCAAACTACAGCCTGATGAAGTAGGATATATCAGAGTTAAAAACTTGGTGAAAGACGGAAACGCTTGTAATTATAAAGTTGTTGGTACGGTGTTAGAAGTCAATCTAGAAAGACCTATTGCTCCTGGAGAAGTCGCTAACCTAGAAATGCAGTTTGAAGGTCAAGTTCCTCTTCAAATTAGAAGATCTGGTAGAGATAGCAAAGAAGGTATCGATTACACCATGACACAGTGGTATCCTAAATTAGCTGAGTACGACAACGATGGATGGCATCCAAACCCATATGTTGGCCGTGAGTTTTACGGTGTTTGGGGTTCTTTTGACGTAAACATTACACTCCACAAAAAATACGTTGTTGGCGGCACAGGTGTTAAGACTGAAGTGAAAAAAAGCGGCAAACAAATCACTTGGAATTTCAAAGCAGAAAACGTGCATGATTTTGCTTGGGCAGCAGATCCAGACTATCAACATGATTCCATTGAAGTTCCCGGTATCACTACACTTCACTTCTACTACCAAACAGATACTTTGGCTCAGCAATGGAAAGAGATTCAACCAGAAGTAGTTCGTTTATTCCAAATCCAAAGTGCTTTATTTGGTAAATATCCATACGAGCAATTTAGTGTTATTCAAGGTGGTGATGGAGGTATGGAATACCCTATGTGCACAATGATTTTAGGGCATGGAAAAAAAGACGGAAAAATCGGATTAATTGCTCACGAATCATTTCACAACTGGTTTTATGGTGTTTTAGCAAGTAACGAATTCAGATATCCGTGGATGGATGAAGGGTTTACGTCTTATGCTGAAGAAATGGTTTTAGATAGCTTATTTGGAACTCACAGTATCAACCCGCTTGAAAAATCATATAAAACGTATCGTTTTTACGCTCAACAACCTTGGGAAGAACCACTTACAACTCCTGCCGACTTTTACAGAGTTAATGCGGCATACAGTATTAATAGTTACGTAAAAGGCGCTATTACGCTTCGTCAGTTGAGTTCTATTATTGGTCAAAAGACTTTTGAAAAAGGAATGCTTTCATATTGGGATCAATGGAAATTTAAACATCCAAAACCAAACGACTTCTTACGAGTGATGGAGGAAGAAAGTGGCCTAGAATTAGATTGGTATTTTGAGTTTTGGGTAAATACTACAAAGCACATCGATTACGGCATTGACACTTTAAAAGAAAATGGTGTTAAAACCATTGTCACACTTCATAAATATGGCGAAATGCCAATGCCTCTAGACATCAAAGTCACCTTAACTGATGGTGTTGAGATCTGGTATAATATTCCCCTTTTAATGATGCATGGTTTTAAAGAACAAGAACATCCTAATTGGAATTTAATGCCGCACTGGCAATGGACCAATAGAACGTATGATCTTACCCTTAATTTTAAAATGAAAGACATCGAAAAAATTGAGATTGATCCAGAATACAAGGTAGCTGATATCGATTTAGAGAATAACGTCTGGCCTGCTCAACCAAAAGAAGAAACAGAAAATTAATATCACCGAATTAAGGCTATTTTTAAGTTTGCGACATGAGAAATAAATCACTGAAAATTGCATTTGGCGCCATAGCTGCAATTGCTTTAATATTCATGTTTATTGTAAGACCACTACTTCAATCTTCGGGTTCTAGTAAACCTAAACCAGGTAAAGTTACCAAACATGCTACTGAAGTTCCATTCAAGCATGAAGGTAATTTGTGGTTCATCAATGGAAATGACACCATTCATTCCATTGAAATTGAAATTGCTGATAACGATTTTGAACGTCAACGTGGTTTAATGGATCGTAAACAGATGGGCGATGATCAAGGTATGTTATTCATATTTGATCAAGAACGCATGCAAAGTTTTTGGATGAAAAACACGCACATTTCACTGGATATCATTTATGTGAAAACCAATGGACAGGTTGTTTCTATTCAGCGCAATGCAAGACCTTTTTCTGAACAATCATTACCATCAGAAGGTGCTGCACAGTATGTAGTTGAAATCAACGGAGGATTATCAAGCCGTGTTGGAATAGATAAGGGAACTTTAATTGTTTTCGAACGCAACTAATACAAAAGTCCAGCTTCGATTTGCTGAACAATTAGTTCTATTTCTCGGTCCTCACCATCTGGATCGTATTTGTTTTTGAGGTTTTGGCCAAAAATACGTGCCATACCTTGATAGAAAAAAGCAGTGACATCACCTCGCATGTCCTGCACCAATCCGTATGAAGTGTTCCCTGTTTCTCTATCAATTAATTTGATGAGTATAGCACCTTCGGTGAAGGTCAGTTTTTTGAGCTCACCTTCATACTCTTCTTTCAGTTCTTTTTCAATTTTCTTGTAGAATTTTTTACGAGCTCTTTCGCTATCTATCGCAGCTAACTCATCAGCATATTCCTCTATTTTTTTACCAGCCAACTTGGCATAAGGATACACTTTGAGAACCTTCTTTTGCAAGCGATAATACTTTCTAGCCTCTCCTTTACTTTTAAATTTCCGTTTACCAACAACCGATATATAATGCAAGTTTGAATGGTAAATAGTATCACCATTTTCAACTGTTGCACGCACAACTGTTTGTGCTTGGATCTTTAAATTCCAGCTAAACACTAGTAGTAATATGACTAGTATACGGATAAGCATCAGTCTAATTTAACGAAAATCATACCACATTATGATTCATTTTCAAGTAATTAATACGTTAAATTAATTTTTCACCTATCATTCCTACAGCAAAACCGAGAGTTGCTCCTAAAGCTGGTAACCATGATCGCTTCATATGAGATCCTGGAGCTATATCCTGAAACAACAAGTAGATAATCCCGCCACTCGAAAATATCATGATGTGAGCTGTAACCTGTGGTAAGTCACTTAAAAAGTACAAACCCGATGCCGCGCCAATGATTCCTGAAAACCCCAATAAGAAGAATATGAAAAGTAACTTTCTAGCTTTAATTCCATTTTTATTGAGCTCGATGAAAGAGTTAAATGCTTCGGGTAAATTTTGTAACCCTATAAAAATGGCCAGTAAAGTTGCCGATTGTTTGTTGGTTGTAAACAAAGCCCCTAAGGCTATCGATTCGGGAATGTAATCCATCAACATGGCCATGAGCATAGCCACTTGCCCACCCTTTTTACTCAAGTATTCACTGAGCAACATGAAAACA
>CAJWSQ010000065.1 GCA_913045895.1 uncultured Flavobacteriales bacterium
TTTCAGCTACTTTTAATATTCAAGGGAATAAGCAGGCGCAAGAATGGTTAAAACAGAACGAACTTGAACCTGATGATGCAAACCTATTTTTAAGGAGGGTTGTATACCAAGATGGTAAATCGAAGGGCTTTGTTAATGGTATACCCACAAGTATTAGTCAGTTAAAATCAATTAACGAAAAAGCCTTTTCTATTGGGCTTGATTATCCAGACTCATGCATTTGGTATACAAATCAGGCCTTAAAACTTTCAAAAACTTGTTTTGATTCAACAGAAGTAGCCTTTGCCTACTCAAATGCTGGTGAGGCCTATTACTTAATGGGCGAACTCGAAAAGGGAATTCAGTACCTCGATTCAGGATTGTTGTTTGCTAAAAAGAAAGACACCAATCAAATTTCAGACATTCATGTATCTAAGGCTAATTGTTATTCTGATTTAGGCTTTTACAATTCGGCCATTGGAGAATTATATCAATCGCTTAAGCATTACTATTTGGTTGGTGATACAGAAATGATAGCCACTTCTGAGTACAATTTCGGTTTGATTTTTTACAATCAGAATAGCTTTTTTCAAGCTAAAGAACATTTCAATAATTCGATTGAGTTTTACTCTTACCTAAACAAAGATTCTGAAAACCAACAATCATACTTTCTACTTAGTATGATTTTCAGTAAACTGCATCAGTTTGATTCTGCTAGTTATTACATTGAAAAAGCAAAAGATCTTAAAGCATATCAAACCAAATTCGACTCTGGCTTTCTTCTGAATACCGTTAGCTTGTTCCATGAAGAGCAAAACGATTACAGTTACGCATTAAACCTGTTAAAAGAGTCTAATCTTGTTTTTAAATCTATTCCAGATTATTGGAGTTTGTGCGATAACTACATCGGGCAAGCAGCATTGTACAATAAGTTGAAACAGCCGCAAGAAGCTTTGTTGATGCTAGATTCTGCGCAGGAACTCAACAACGATATCCATTCTATTTTATACAACCAATACATCCACAAAACAAAAGCTAAAAGTCTTGAACTTTCTGGAAATCACAAAGAAGCAAGCAGAGAGGCTCTTGTCGCAATTAGCTTAGATGATTCTATTCAACTTCAAGATTACCAAACTATGCTGCACAATGATCAAGGCAGCTATTTTGAAATTGTTTCGAGTAATTTGAAGACTCAAAATGCTTCTTTAATCAACATCTCTAAAGAGCAATCTGAGAAACTAGAAATAACAAGGTTAATAAGTATTGTCTCTTTAATCATGGGAGTTTTAGCTATTGTGGCATTACTCATTTTTATTAAAAACAACCAGAAAGAGAAAAACGAAAACAAGTTAAAAAACAGGGTTTTATCTGTTATTGGTCACGATATAAGAACACCACTAGGGCAGTTGCAAACTATTGTTGAGATGATTGATTCTAAGGAAGTTGATCGAGATTCGCTTGAGATTATCATTCCTGAGCTTAAAAAATCGTTGAGTAAGGCGCGTTCTTCAGTCGAAAATATTTTGGAATGGGCACGATCAGAATTGGTTGGAATTGAAGCCCATAAAACGGTGGTTGATGTTAAAACGGTGATCGATCAAGCTGTTCAGTATAACTTTGATTTGATCAACGAAAAGAAAATTCAAATCAAACTTTCTGGTGATCAATCTTGTAAAGTTAGAGCCGATCAAAACCATGTGTTAATTGCTGTTAGAAATATCATTAATAACGCAATAAAGTTCTCAAACGAAGGCGGATCTGTTCAGATTAACTTCAAACCTAAAACCGATAACAAAATCGTTATTCAAGTAAAAGATTTTGGTATTGGAATGAGTGAAGAAATCAAAAGCAAACTCTTTCACAAGGCAATTGACAACAGGGCTTCAGGTACTGGAATTGGATTGATGCTTTCTAAAGAATACATCGAAGTTAATGGTGGTTCTATTGAACTAGATTCTCAAGTAGGAAATGGAACTACTTTCTCAATCTCGCTTCCGAAGGCATAAAAAAAGCGCTGATTGCTC
The DNA here is from genome assembly GCA_913045895.1 of uncultured Flavobacteriales bacterium. Taxonomy (GTDB): domain Bacteria; phylum Bacteroidota; class Bacteroidia; order Flavobacteriales_G; family Salibacteraceae; genus UBA6049. The sequence continues at coordinate 2,004 of CAJWSQ010000065.1, forward strand.
AGCGCTTTCAATTTGAATTATTCTTTAGTTAGTTTCTTATACTTGAATCGTTTTGGTTCAGTATCACCCAAACGTTTACGTTTATTCTCTTCGTACTCTGAGAATGAACCTTCAAAGTAATACACTTGAGAATCACCTTCAAAAGCCAAAATATGTGTACAAACACGATCTAAAAACCATCTATCGTGAGAGATAATTACAGCACATCCAGCAAAATCATTGATAGCTTCTTCCAACGCTCTAAGTGTGTTTACATCAATATCATTGGTAGGCTCATCCAGTAACAAAACGTTGGCTTCTTGCTTCAAGCTCATTGCCAAGTGCAATCTATTTCGCTCACCACCTGAAAGCATTCCAACTTTCTTTTGCTGGTCGTTTCCACTGAAATTAAACTTACTACAATAAGCTCTTGAATTGATCGATTTACCACCTAATTCAATTACATCATGTCCACCAGAAACAACTTCCCAAACCGATTTATCTGTATCCAGTTCCTCATGGCTCTGATCTACATATGAAATCTTAACCGTTTCACCCACTTTGAATGAACCGCTATCAGGTTGCTCTTGCCCCATAATCATACGGAAAATGGTTGTTTTACCAGCTCCATTGGGTCCGATAATACCAACAACACCTGCCGGAGGAAGGGCAAAATTTAAATCATCATAAAGTAACTTATCACCGTATGCTTTACTCACGTGTTCGGCATTGATAACCTCATTACCCAAGCGCGGACCTGGTGGAATCCAAAGCTCTAATCGAGCTTCTTTCTCTTTCACGTCCTCCTGAAGCATAGTCTCGTAGTTTTTCAAACGAGCTTTACCTTTTGCTTGGCGACCTTTAGCTCCTTGACGAACCCAGTCTAACTCACGCTTCAATGTTTTCTGACGCTTGCTTTCTTGTTTTTCTTCTTGCTCTAAACGCTTGGTTTTTTGCTCTAACCAACTGGTGTAATTTCCTTTAAACGGAATTCCTTCACCACGATCAAGTTCTAAAATCCAACCCGCTACATTATCTAAGAAATAACGGTCGTGCGTTACAGCAATTACAGTTCCTTGATATTGTTGTAAGTGATGCTCTAACCACAATACTGACTCAGCATCTAAGTGGTTGGTAGGCTCATCTAACAATAGAATATCTGGTTTTTTAAGCAACAATCTACAAAGCGCTACCCTTCTGCGTTCACCACCAGAAAGTACTTTGATTTGTTTATCTCCGTCTGGACAGTTTAAAGCATCCATTGCGCGCTGAAGAGTTGTTTCCAATTCCCATGCGCCAATAGCTTCAATTTTATCTTGAACTTCTGCCTGACGAGCCATCAACTTTTCCATTTTCTCTGGATCTTCATACACTTCAGGTAATCCAAATTTATTGTTGATGTCTTCGTATTCATTCAATAAAGAAACAGCTTCCTCAGCTCCTTCTTTTACAATTTCCATTACCGTTTTTTCTTCATCTAAATCTGGCTCTTGTTCTAAGTAACCAACTGAATATCCTGGAGAAAAAACAACATCGCCTTGGTAGCTTTGATCTACACCGGCAATGATTCTTAATAATGTTGACTTACCAGCACCATTTAAACCTAGGATACCAATTTTAGCACCGTAGAAAAACGAGAGGTAAATGTCTTTTAAAACTTGCTTGCTAGGAGGATGAATCTTGCTCACCCCCTGCATGGAGAATATGATCTTTTTGTCTTCAGACATGGTTTGTTTATTTAAAAATCAAAGGTAGGTTTCCTTACAGAAATGGAAAATACAACTATGGAGCAAAAGATACAGGATGACGCTCGTTGTATTTGTGGATATAAATAATCAGTTGCTTACGCTGATCTCTTTTTTTCATGGCAGTGAACTGTTCCAATAGAACCGGATCATCAGCAATAAACTCTTTTAAAGACTCAATTGAAAGCTCCTTGCCTTTTTCTAAATCAGTGTGCAGAATTAACTCTTTTGATTCGCCTCCAGAAATATTAATTCCAACACCCATTCCTGCTCCACCCCAACTGCTTGCACCAACTCCAAAAGATGGAGAAACAGATGGCTTTGTTTGAACTGGAATAAGACAGATTTTACCTACTGTAGACATCATGAAAAACTCGCCATTACCAACATTCAAATAAACCTCATCGTTGATGGCGTACCCAAATAATTGATCAACACTGACACTTTTCATGGTGTCGTTTTCAAGGTATCTGAAACTAGGTTTTTTTAAAACTTCAGTAAAAAAGTCTGGATTACTTGCTTCAACAGTACTAAAGACCTGAGAAGGCTCAATTGGAGTATTGTTTTTCATGTCTTTGATGGATACATAAAATCCACTCTTCATTTTAAATGAAGCGACACTGTCATTTTCTGGCACATAGTAGTAATCATCTTCTGTTTGAGCAAAAGATGGAAATACAAAAATCGAGAAAATAAAAACACCAATTAACCTTAACATACTAAGCCCCTACTTTATCTATTCTTCGTCTTGATGAAGTAACACCGCGCTCAATGAATTCAATTACTTTTCCTGCAATATCTAATTGAGTTGCATTTTCAATGCCCTCTAATCCAGGTGATGAGTTCACTTCTAAAATCAATGGTCCACGAGTTGATTGTAACATATCTACACCTGCAACTGATAATCCCATTGCTTTGGCTGCATCTACAGCTGCTTTCTTTTCAGCACGAGATAATTTAACAACGCTAGAAGTTCCGCCACGATGCAAATTGCTTCTAAATTCTCCTTCAGCACCTTGACGTTTCATAGCACCAACAACTTTACCATCAATCACAAAAGCACGAATATCAGCCCCACCAGCTTCTTTGATAAACTCTTGTACCAACATGTGAGCATCTAAACCGTGGAAAGCCTCCACAACCGATTTAGCTGCCTTTTTGGTTTCGGCCAAAACAACGCCAATTCCTTGCGTTCCTTCAAGCAGTTTGATTACGACTGGAGTTCCACCAATTTCATGAATTAAACGATCAACATCCTTTGGATGGTGAGCAAATACGGTCTTTGGGATTCCAATATTGTGTCGAGATAAAATCTGCATAGAACGCAATTTATCTCTTGATCGAACAATTGATATAGACGAGTTAGCAGAAAAAATGCCCATCATTTCAAATTGACGAACAATAGCACTACCGTAAAAAGTTACTGAAGAACCGATCCTAGGAATAATAGCATCTACACCTTCAACTTCTTTTCCGTTGTAGTAAACTTTTGGCGAACCAACGTCAGCGGTTACTGAGCATTTAAGGTGATCCATCACTTTTACTTCATGACCTCTTGCCTTAGCTGCTTCTACCAACCTGCTAGTAGAATACAATTCAGAATTGCGAGAGAGAACAACAATTTTCATTACTGATTAAACGATTTTTGAGTGTATGATAGATCTTTTAAGGCAACATCTACCACGAATTTTCCTTTTAATAATTTACGCCCCAATAATATAGGGTATTTCATTTCCTTGCGTTGAGCCAATGTGAAATCGGTTTTAAACTTTCTACCGAATAAAACGATTCTCATCTTAACTAAGTATCGCTCTTGAATGTGTCCATTGCTACTTTTCACCCTTCTCTTGGTAAACTCAGTAGCCTCAAAATGGAGTTTCCTATTACCTAATAAACAAAACTTTAAAACTGTAGTATCACCTTTTTTCACCTCACGGATATAACTAGCATGAATGGAAGAGCTCTTAGCTCCAGAGTCAATTCTAGCCTGTATGTTTTCCAGTCCATAATCTGGCAAATCTATCCGATCACTACCACCAATAATTTGTTTCATACATGGTTTATTTCGCGTGCAAATATGTGTGAAAGAAGTTTTCAGTACACATACCTTATTTTAATAAAAAGTGATTCTCCTGATTATTTAAGTATTTTAGTCTGTTCATTGTTCAAAGCTATTTAAAATGATGCGTAGACTCCTGTTTATTCTTTTAGCAATCACCACACATCAATTCGCTATTTCACAAGAGGTTACTTATACCGTAAAACCTTTTTCTGGTAAAAAAATACAAACTTTTGATCCTTCAACGGCAGAAGAAAGTTACATGCCTAAAATGGAGTCACTAGAATCTCCCTATCCAAGTGGAAATTCTTACCGCCTATTTTTAAAAGATCAAAAGAAAAAAGGGAGTGCAATTGCCAAGCAAGAAAATAAATCATCTAGATCTAGCTTAAATACCAACTCAAGTCTTAATCCTATTATACAACAAGAATTGGGAATGAAAAGGATTGTACCTGTTCCAAATCAAGACACTAGCTATGTTTTTGATTATTCAGGGGGTACACCTTTAGATAATACAATTGCATTTGGAAAAAATGGAATCTTATTAGCTTCTGTTAATTCTTTTTTGTGGGGATATGATACATTCAGTGATTCATCATTATTCAAGAATGCTGATGGTAGTACTAGAATCATTTCGTTTGGTCAATTTGCAGATACGTTAATCCCAGATCCCAACTCTTCTTTTCCATTTGATCCAAAATTGATTTATGACCATATCAATGAAAGGTACATTTATGTTTTCTTAGATGGTAGAGGACCTTCAGACAGTCAATGTATTATTGGCTTTTCAACAACAAGCGACCCACGCGATCCATGGAATGTTTACTCTTTACCAGGAGATCCAAGAGGATTGGGAGCCAATTGGACAGATTATCCCGCCATTGCTATTACTGAGGACGAATTGTTTTTTACCGTGAACATGATTATACCTAATGTATCATGGCAAGAAGGGTTCGATGGAACCGTTATTTGGCAAATTGAATTAGAAGACGGTTATAATGGAGAAGCTGATTTAGACGTTCAACTTTGGGACAACATAGCTTTTAACAACGAATATGTACGCTACTTATGTCCTGTTGAAGGCGCTGTAGACCCTGAAGGACCAAATGCTTATTTTGTAAGCAACAGACCTTGGGATGCTCAAAACGACACTCTTTTTGTTGTTGAAGTAACAAATACCATTGCAAGTGGACAAGCCAGTTTAAACGTTACTCCAGTCAAATCCAATGTAACATATGGTATTCCTCCAAACGGAAAACAAGCCAATACTCCTGCTGGAACTGAAGACTCACTGGGACTTCAAACTAATGACGCTCGATTTCTTGGCGCTGTTCTTAACGGAAACACCATTCACGCAGTAGGAAACACACGTGATTTCACATCCAACAACGCAGGTGTTTATCATGCTACAATAACCAATGTTGGAACTTCTTCAGCGTTGAGCGCAGTAGGACATGTAATAGCTACTGATACTTTAGATCTTGGTTATCTGAAAATTGCATACCCATCAAATGGAACACAATACAACCAATACGTTATTGGCTTTAACCACACATTTACTGATGTTAATGCTGGGATTTCTTGCATAGTTTACGATGCCGACAACGATGAATACTCTGAAATTTATAGGTTGAAAGATGGTTTAAACTACGTGGATAGAATGTCTGGAGCATATGAAAGATGGGGCGATTACTTCGGAATCCAAAATATCCATTACGCTCCCGGTAGAGTTTGGACTGGTGGATTTTATGGATTAGCAAATAGAAGCAGCTCAACTTGGTTTAATGACGTTAGTTTGAATGATTCTACTCTATTAAATACTGAATCTCCTAAAACAGAAATCAATGATAGCAAAGTGTATCCAAACCCTGTTTATGACCTTTTCTATGCCGACTTTGTAGTAGAGAAAGAACAAGTGGTTCATGTCTACGTAGTGGATATGAATGGAAAAACTGTTGTTGATTTCGGAAGTAGAAATGCGCAAGTAGGAAGAAACCGTTTCAGCTTTAATTCAAACAAATTACCTGCTGGCTTTTATATTATTAATGGAATTAGCAACAATCAAGTTGTTTTCCAAGAAAAAATAGTGCGCTCTGAATAAAATAATCTTAACCACAATCTTAGGATGCTTCATTATTAGCAATCCTATTTTCGCTCAATTTAGAGTAGATACTTATCCAACTGAATACAAGTTGGTGAATGAAGTATTACTTGGCAACGGCATTAAAGCCGAAAAAGTAGTTTACCGAGGAGCCTTTGAAAGCAAAGGTGTTTTTGTAAATGAAAGTACTCCAGTGCCTTTTGAAGGCGGTGTAGTTTTATCTACAGGAATTGCTGCAAACTTATCAGTATCGCATTCTACGGGTAGAAACTATGAGGAAATGGATAGCAAAGGTGATAAAGATCTCAACAGTATAGTTAGACTAAATACCTACGATGCAGCCGGCCTTGAATTTGATTTTGTTGCAGAACAAGACATGGTTTCATTCTCATACATTTTTGGATCTAAAGAATATCCTGAATTTGTTTACAGTGGATTCAATGATATTTTCGGATTCTTTTTGGCCGACATGGAAACATATGAAATGTGGAATTTAGCTGTTATCCCAAACACCAACACCCCAATTACAATCAATACCATCAATGATGAACAGCACAAAGAATACTATGTAGATAATATTCGTTTCCATCCTACTTCAGAAGTGAAACACACCTTAAGAACTGATGGATTCACCAAACCACTGGTAGCTTATCATGAAGTAATCCCTGGTAGAAAATACAGAATCAAAATGGTGATTGCTGATGTTTCAGATCGCAAGCTTGATTCATTCGTTTTAATCCAGTCTAGCTCTTTTAAAAGTCAAGATAAAGAAGAGTTTTTCGCTGAAAACAAAGATTTTATCGAGTCGTTTTCTAGCGACACCGAGATTACTCAAAATCAAACTGAAACAGTTGAAAATGAAATCAATATAGACGTTGATACAGCTTTTCTAGTTAAAGATGAATTTACCGAGGAAACCACAGTGGATGAAGCTGATAGTAAGTTGGTAGACTTTCCTAAATCTGAAATAAAGACAACCACTGTTGTTAAAGACAAACCACAAATGCTAGCTTCAGATTCAATCACAATCTATTTTGACTTTAACCATTCAGAAATTAAAAAATCAGAGCTGCAAAAGCTAAACTCATGGTTCCTGCAAGTGGATAATGAGACTATTCAATCCATCAAAGTTGTTGGTCATGCAGACGCTATAGGTTCTGATCGTTACAACCAAGTTCTATCTGAATTGAGAGCTAAACAGGTTTATGATTGGCTGGTGAAAAAGCAGATCGATAACAAACTATTAAGTCTTGAATCAGCTGGTGAAAAATTTCCAATTGGTGACAACGAAACCGGATCTGGAAGGGCTAAAAACAGGCGAGTAACCATCCATATTGATCGTTGATTCTAGTTGAAGTAGACTTTATATACTCCATTTGCATTTCGTTGATTAAGACACTATCTTCGGTGCGTTATATTAGACCCTAATTTTTTTTAATTACAACTGATGGACGATACTATTAGAAAAATTGCAGTCTGCACAGATTTCACTTCTATTGCACAGCATTCATTTGATGAATCACTTCGATTTGCTAAAACCATTAACGCTGAAGTACATTTAGTTCACATTCTAAATGACGAAAAAGAAACAGTTGTTACTGCGGAGCAAAGAATGATAGATGTTGTGAAGCAAGCGGGTGAATTATCTAAAGGTGTAGACATTAAATTTGTTGTTGCTGAAGACGGAAACGTTGTTGATCGCATCAATGAAGAGGTAAACAAAATCGATCCAGATTACTTTGTTGTAGGTTACCAATTGAAAAAGGGAATGGATCGTTTCTTCGGTCCAAACATTATCAAAATCGTTCAAGGAACTAAATACCCAGTAATTGCTATCAAGGAAGATGAAACCCTTGACGACATGAAAAAAGTATTGTTCCCATTGAACTTAAATGATTATGCTCGTCAAAAAACAGTTCACACCATGCGCTTAGCTTTGGATTTAGGCGCGACTATTCACTTAGTTGGTTTGGCTGTTGACTTCACACAAAACGACAACAAAAAACTGAAGGTTTATCTGAATCAAATCAAAGAACAATTCGAGAAATATAAGATCCCTTACGTTTCTGAATGGTTAGAAGGTGATGATGAGACAAACATGGCAGTTGACTATGCTAATGTGAATGACATCGACATCATTGCTAAGGTTTTTGACCACAACACAAGTTTGATTGATATGATAACTGGATCATCTGAAGATGATATTGTTTTAGCTAAAACAAACATTCCATTGTACATCGTTAAGTCACACGAATACACTGTTGGAAGCTGGAGCACTATGCGAGGCTAATAACATTCTATAGATTTATTGAAGGGGAGTTTTGCTCCCCTTTTTTTATGCTTAATTTTCAGCCTGTGAATTGGAAAGAAATTACTGTAATTGAACTTGCATCTGTATTGGCAGGACCTAGCGTTGGAGCATTTTTTGCCGAATTAGGTGCTAATGTCATTAAGGTTGAAAACAAAACTACAGGCGGTGATGTAACACGTAACTGGAAATCGAGCAAAGAAGATGCGGAAGCTCCCATTTCAGCTTACTACTCCAGCGTAAACTACTGGAAAGAAGTTCATTTTATAGATTACAACAATCCTGCTGAGTTGAGTCGTATCCACGAAATGATTCAAAAAGCTCAAATTGTAATTAGCAACTTTAAACCCGGAAGTGCTAAAAAATGGCAATTAGATTATGAATCTTTAAAGGATCTAAATCCAAACATAGTTTCAGCGGAAATTAAAGGTTATCCTAACACCAATAAAGCTGCATTTGACGTTGTTCTTCAAGCTGAAACTGGCTACATTTCGATGACAGGAACCGATCATCAACACTTGGCGAAGCTGCCAGTTGCATTAATTGATGTTTTAGCTGCTCATCAACTTAAAGAAGGAATTCTTGTAGCCCTGCTGAGTCAACAAAATTCAGTAAAACCATACCGCGTTGTAGTCTCGTTATATGAAACAGCATTAGCTTCCTTGGTTAACCAAGCCTCTAATTATTTAATGAGTGGATTAGTGCCTCAACCTATTGGCACAATGCACCCCAATATTGCTCCTTACGGTGATTTATTCTACGATCGTACAAATAATCCATTTGTATTAGCTATCGGAACTGAGAGGCATTTTCAATCTCTATGTGAAGAAATTGGATTACCTGAACTCATTACTAATCCGCTCTTCAGCACAAATGCAAACCGAGTTCAAAACAGAACTAAACTCTATGAATTATTGCAACAGAAGTTTGAAGAATTAAATCGAGATGCCTTACTTTCTCAATTCGAAAAGCTAAAAATTCCATCGGGTGCTGTTCAAAAACTCGATGAAGTTTTTAAATCAAAATCTGCTCAAAACCTCATTATCGAATCACGAGAGGAAGGTGTTAAAACAAAACGCGTTCGCGGAAATGTTTTCAGAATCACTTCTTAATGAATTGATTAAAAACACGAATCAACTCCGTAGTTTCTTTTGGAGTGATGTGCATCCCTACTCTTACCAATTTATCTCCAACCGGAATTTGTATTTGCTCATTCCCAACAATCCAGAAAGACTTGTTGTAAGAAGCGGCAAACGATCTTTCACTCTCTTGAGATTTACTACTTGGTTTTACCTCTTCTAAATCATACTTCTTAGTCTTTTTTAGGCTGAACAAATTTCTCGAATAAACAAAGCTGCCATCTTCAACAAGGATGCTTTCGTAGCCATATTTTTTGTACAGCCAACCATACAACGCTTTATATTCAAACCATGCCCAAAATGCCAAATAAACACTGAAGAAAATAAGCTCTTCGTTTGCAAGACCTGAAAATAGCATGTAAAGAAATACATAAGCTCCCATTCCAGTCCATACCATAACCCAACCGAAAATGGCCATACTCATCCAACCTTCCAATCTATTTGTAATCTTTACTGATAAGGAAGATTTATCTTTAGTGTATTCTACGTTAGGACCTAATTTCTTGTTCATGCCACAAAATTTGGTATTTCATTTGTACAGTTAGCACAAAATCATGATTCAATTGTATTATTTTTAACAACTTTGAGATTGTGGAGTTGACGGATCCTGGATGTCCTCGGCGAGGGGTTTCCAGAACTGCCGCCAGCGCCATCTCAAACGCAAACGGTCTTTTTTCGATTATTTTAATGAGAAATAACGACTCAGTAAGCGAAGCACCGAAAAAGCACCGTCGCTCAACCGCGAGCCAGCGCCGCCAATGCTCGGTGTGGCCAGACCACGCTAGGCTAAGCGCCCAAACTACGGGGTGACGGCCGGGTGAGCTGAAGGCGCGGCCCGGCGACCCGCAGCTCGCTCGAAACGCGCTCCGCGCAGCTGCGTTAGCTGCGCTGTCGTGGG
>CAJWSQ010000066.1 GCA_913045895.1 uncultured Flavobacteriales bacterium
AATTTGAGATTTGGTGAGCTTCTTGTCCCAGTGCGCTGCAAGCCATATTTTTCCAAGCGGACCTTTTTTGGCGAAAATCAGTAAACTAATTTCTGGCAAACGATCAATTTTGAAGCATTTGTTTTCCACAAGGTGTTAACACCGATTCGGGGTGAAATTGTACTGCTGTGATTGGCAAAGTTTTATGCTCAATTGCCATGCACAAACCATTCATTGAAGCTGTTAATTGAAATACAGGTGGAAGACTTTCTGTTTCTACAGCCCAAGAGTGATACAATCCAACAGAAACTGATCCTGACAACCCTTTAAAAAATGTGGAATTGGATTCATAAGCATCTAAATTTACCGACTCTCCATGCCTAACGGTTGACATGTTAACCAACTCTCCACCAAAATATTGAACAATACCTTGTAAGCCCAAACACACGCCTAGCAAGGGTTTCTGAGTTTGCACACATAAATCAATAATTTCCATCAAAGTACCCGATTGCTGTGGCAATGCTGGTCCTGGTGAAAGAACTACTGCATCAAATTTGGAAAAGCTTTCTAAATACGGTTCATCATTCCTAATTACGGACACTTCTAAGTCCAAATCTTCTAAATAATGCACCAAGTTGTAAGTGAAGCTGTCGTAATTATCTAACAATAAAACCCTTAACACTTTATTCACTCTGTATTAAATAAATGTTTAAACCTTTCTCAAAATGGGATTGTTTCTTATATTTGAAAAAGCCTAAACCCTATAACTAAAACAAGCTTACCGATTTTTTATGACTTCAACTAAGCCTTTAAAAATCTTTGTAGTAGAAGATGACGAATGGTATTGTAATTTCTTAGAATACAACCTGAAGCTGAATGAGAGCAATCAGGTTAAAAAATTCCTCAACGCCAAAGATTTCTTAAACTGCCTTCATGAGAATCCTGATGTTGTAACACTTGACTATTCATTACCCGACATGGATGGTGATCAGGTTTTAAAACGCATCAAAGAATACAACAAAGATATTCAGGTATTAGCCATTTCTGGTCAGGAGGATATTTCTACAGCTATTGGTTTATTAAAACTTGGCGCATACGATTACATCGTTAAAGATGAGGATACACGCGATCGTTTGTTGAACATTGTCAACAACATTCGTAAGAATGTAGAATTGCGTGAAGAGGTTACAACTTTAAGAGAAGAAATTGGTAAGAAGTATGATTTCTCTAAGGCTATAGTTGGTAACAGTGCAGCCATAAAACGCACATTCGCGCTCATTGAAAAAGCTTGTAAAAGTAAAATCACAGTTTCTATTACTGGTGAAACAGGAACGGGTAAAGAATTGGTAGCCAAAGCCATTCATTACAATTCTGATAGAAAAGGAAAGCCTTTTGTGCCGGTAAACGTTTCAGCCATTCCCAAAGATTTGATTGAGTCTGAAATGTTTGGTCACGAAAAAGGTGCTTTTACAGGAGCAACGGCCAGAAGACTTGGAAAATTTGAAGAAGCGAAAGGCGGAACCATTTTCTTAGATGAAATTGGTGAAATGGACATCAACTTGCAAGCAAAATTACTTCGTGTTTTACAAGAACGTGAAGTAACCCGAATTGGTGGAAACGGCACCGTTTCTATTGATGTTCGCATTATATGTGCTACACACAAAAACCTAGCAGACGAAGTAAAAGCTGGCACTTTTAGAGAAGATTTATACTATCGCTTATTGGGTTTACCTATTCAGTTACCACCACTAAGAGATCGTGAAAACGATATTATTTTAATTGCTAATCATTTTGTAAAAGAATACTGTAAAGATAACGGAATCAAAAACTTATCGCTATCAGCTGATGCCAAAAATAAAATGCGCAAATACCATTGGCCTGGTAACGTGCGTGAGTTGAAAGCTGTAACTGAATTATCTTGTGTGATGGCAGAAGATGATGTAGTTCATGAAAGTGATGTTATCTTTAACTCTTCTAACTCGCTACAAGACATCTTATTGAAAGAGATGACGCTGAAGGAATACACCCGTAAAATCATTCAGACATACCTAGAAAAGTACGACAACAACGTGTTGGAAGTTGCCAAAAAGCTCGATGTGGGTAAATCAACCATTTACCGCATGATTCAAAACAACGAAATTGAGGTTGAAGGCTAATTATGACAAATGATTATTATGATTTAACAGTACTATCCAAGATGACCGGAGGCGATAAAGCCTTCTTAAAACACATGGTTCAATTGTTCTTGACTGAAGCTCCCAAGCAAGTAGAAGAAATGCGTGTTGCCATAGAAAACCAAGACTGGTTAGAATTAGGCAAAACAGCACACAAAATTAAATCTACCATTAAAAGTATGGGAATTCACAGCATGATTGATGATGCTTTAAGCCTTGAACAAGACGGAAAAAACCAAACCAACTTAGGCATGATTGAAGAAAACTTCGCATTGTTCGAAGCCAAATTCATACATGTTGTTGAGTTACTTCAACAAGAAGATCTTTAAGCTATGAAACAAGTTATTTTTACAGATAAAGCTCCTGCTCCAATTGGACCTTACAGTCAAGCTATTTTAATTGGTGATACCCTTTACGCCAGTGGTCAAATTGCAATTAATCCTGAAAATGGAGAATTGATCACGAACAATTTAGAACAAGAAACTGTTCAGGTTATGGAAAATCTAAAAGCGGTTTTAGATGCCGCTGATATGAATTTTTCGCACGTAGTTAAATGCTCTATTTTCCTGTCAGACATGAACAATTTCAACATCGTAAATACAATTTACGCCAACTATTTTGAGGAGAATCCTCCTGCAAGAGAAACGGTTGAAGTTTCTGTACTTCCAAAGCATGTGAATGTAGAGATTTCATTAATAGCCGTAAAATAACCTGAATGAGTACAGTAACATGGAGTGAGCTACTAATTGCAACATATTATGCCATAGTTATTGTACTATCGGTAAGGATCATCTTACAAAAACGAAATCCTGTAAAAACCTACGCCTACATCATATTGTTGTTGGCTGTTCCTCTTTTGGGATTACTTATCTACTTCTTTTTTGGAACTGATTATAGACGAGTTAAGTTCTACAAACGCAAACGTTATTTCGACCAAAAAACCATTCAAAGATGGAACGATCAGATTACTCCAGTGATGGAGCTGATGCAAAACAACCATTTGGCAGAAAGTCTCCAATTTAAAAAGCTGAGCAAGCTTTTATTGGAAAGTAACAAATCCATCATCACCCTAAAAAACAAAGTCAAACTGCTGGTTAACGGTGAGAACTATTACCCTGTTTTGTTTGAACGAATGGATGCAGCTACACATCACATCCATATCGACATGTATGAAATAACTTCTGATGAATTGGGAGAGATTTTCATTCAAAAATGCATTGATGCTGTTAACCGGGGAGTTTTGGTTCGTTTGATTTACGACTCGGTTGGATGTATTGGTTTAACCAATGCAGACATAGATCGAATGAAAGACCATGGTGTGCAGATTTTTCCGTTCACCAAAGTTCGATTTCCCGAGTTTGGTTCACGAGCTAATAACAGAACCCACTGCAAAGTGATAATTATTGATGGTAATGAATACTTCAACGGAGGTATTAATATTGACCAACGTTACGATAACTCTAGAAACGAGCGCTATTGGTTTGATACCATGTTGCACGTTAAAGGAGATGCAACAATTCCGGTTCAAAATCACTTTTTGTTGAAATGGGAATTTGTGAGTGATGAAACTTTAGACACTCCTTCAGAATACATGCCTGAAAATGACATCAACGATGATTGTCCGATTCAATACATGTACACTGGTCCAGACAGCGATTGGGAAAGCATTTTACTCACATTTAACGTTGCAACGCAAACAGCTCAAGACTACATCTACTTTATGACGCCTTACTTTGCACCTGAAGATTCGTTATTAAATGCATTGGTTATTGCTGCACAAAGCGGTTGTGATGTTCGGTTGATTATTCCTGAAGATTCTGACAGCAAGTTGGTTGATTATGCTTCTAAGAGCTATGTAACTCCACTTCTATTGGCTGGTGTAAAAATCTATTTCTACGAAAAAGGAATGATGCATGCCAAGAACTTTGTAGTTGATGATTTTTGTACCTACATCGGTACTGCAAACATGGATGTGCGCAGTTTCTATTTCAATTTTGAATGTGGATCATTGGTTTACGACTCCGATTTAGCTCAAGAATTGAAACAGCAGTTTTTAAATGAATGTGAAAACAGCTGCTATCAAGTTGAACTAGAAGATTGGAAGCAGCGAGGAACGCCACAGCGCGTAGCCGAATCTGTTTGCAGGTTGTTTAGTCCGATAATTTAATACTTTCCTTTTAGCTTTTTTGGATGCTGTCTTACATCAAAAAAAGTCAATAAAACCACAGTATCTCCTTTAATAGTGTAATACAATGTTAGTTGAGATGTAATAACACAATATCTTACAGAGTGACCTTTTATAATTGGAAAAAGTAACGGGTTAATACAAATGGAATCTAAGACCTTTTCAATTTTTCTGTCTAACTTTTCAAGTGCTTTGTTGCCCCACTGATCTTGTAAATAGGAATATAATTTTATGATATCAGATTTGGCTTGAAGTGTATATTGTAGGTGGTATTTCAAAACCTATAAGTTGAATTTACGCTTTAACTGCTCTCTAACTTCACTTCGATCTTCCACCTCCCCATTTCTTACCTCAGATATTCCTTTGTTGATGGAAAGCTGTTCTTCTAAAGAAAGTTCTTCCCAATGGATAGGTTTCTCTTCTCTAAGAGCTTTCAATTTCTCAATCATCGACTCGTCATTAAGTTCGATAAGCCATTGAATCAAATGAAGTTTTTCTGCTTGTATATCCATTTTGATAAAGATAACGAATTACAAAATTACAGCTTTTGAAAATTCTCTTATTAAATCACTTTTATTCCTAATTTCACCGCCAAATTACAGGCATGGAAATTCATTTGAAAGAAGGTATTGATGCATTTCAATTTGGTATGACCCCAGATGAAATTGTAGAGCAATTTGGAGAACCAGATATTAAAACGGTTGACGCTGAAGATGAAAATGAAATCATTTGGGTGTACAACAACTACCGTATCCGTTTATCGTTTTTTCAAGATGAAAACGAAACACTTTTAGGATATATCCGCTGTTCAAATCCGAACTTAAAGATTAACGGAACTAAAGTGTTTGATGAAGAAATCGACACGGTTTTAAAAAACTCACTTAAAGCAGTTAAAAAATGGGAAACAGATGAGTACGACTTGTTTGTGACTTACTTTAACTCAGACAACTGGTTAACGCTTAATGTAGAGTATAACCGCATTAACGGAGTTGAAATGGGTGTTCCACTAGATGATTGATCGTTTAAAACGACAGAAATATTTACAGTTGATAAAAGCCGTTTCAGATTTGAAATGGCTTTTTTGTTGCTTGCTAACAAGCACACATATTAAAATAAGCACGTGGCATTTTTGTATCTTTGGTAAAAGCGTAACGAGATGGATATTCATAGTTTAAAGTTAGAGCTCTTAAAAGCAATTATTCAAACGAATAGTGAAGACATGTTGAATAAGCTTTACTCAACGTTTAAGTCTGAAAGCAAATCATCAGATTTTATGGATGATTTATCTGAAAGTCAAAAAGCAGAAATTGAACTGGGCTTAAAGCAAATTGAAAACGGAGACTATATTGAGTTTGATGATTTTCTTAAAAAGGTGTCATGAAAATACGCCTCTCTAAATTATCTACCTACAAACTTGAACTCATAACTAAGTACCTTGTAGAAAATTGGTCCACAAACACCAAAAATCAATTTTTAAAACGATTACAGGTTTGTTTTAAATCAGTGTCCAAAAACCCTACTGCATTTCCAAGAAGTTCTTCTAGACCCGATATCAGGAAAGTGGTTATTACCAAACAAACTACTGCATACTTTAAAATTGAATCTGATTCAATTTATGTAATTACCATTTTTGATACTCGACAAGACCCTGAGAAAATAGATTTAGAGCTTAGAGATAATTTCGATCTGTAAATTCAATCAATAAACCTCTAAAGCAGTATGAACTTCATCCCAGTTCAGATTGATTGAAGTAAAAACTCTACCCGAATCAATTGGATATTGAAAAGACTCACGAACACGGGATTTAAGATTGGGGTGAGTCATGAAGATATCGAGGTTTTCGTTGTATCCATATTCACGATCTAATCGCTTAAAGAAAACACCCATGGTTCTAGGATCAATGTTGGTACTATCCAATAAATGCAATCCGAATTCATCGGCTTCCTCTTCCTGACCACGATCAAAATAAGTAGATGTAGCCGACTTGGTGATTTCAGATAAAACCATTCCATCTCCGCCTACCACAGAAAACAAAATCTGTACACCAAACTCTTTCACCAATCGCTTAACCACATGCTTTTCTTCCATGTGGCCAATTTCATGTGCCAAAACTGCGGCCACTTCATCAGCATTCTCTGCAAAGCGTAACAAGCCTGTGTAAATCACAATGTTACCACCTGGTAAGGCAAAGGCATTTACCTCATCGTTTTGCACCACATAAAACTCGTAGTAATAATCCGTTTGTCCCAAGCTATCTAATAACCTGTCTGAAATTACCTCAACCACAGAATCGAGGTATTTGTCGCCCAAAACAGGGTGCGTTTGATCTTGAAAGATGATGTTCTCAACCATCAAATCTCCCAATTCGTTTTCTTTATCAATTGGATAATCTATTTCTACATCATCCATTCCCCATGGAATTAAAGTAGCAGCGGCCCAAATTCCACCGAACAGGGCCACTACTTTAAAAAGATCTATCCAAATTTTCTGATTCATTCAAACGGTGATTTGTTCACAGGTTTGTAACCCTCAACTTCGTTGGGTTTGATTTTATAAACCTGCTCAAATGAAAGCGGACCGAAAAACACAAAATAGTACAGAATACCTTTTCTTGCTTTTACAGCTCCAACAATACTAAATATGAAATACAGGATATTGGCTACTACAAAAAAGATGAGATAACCCCAGTAATAATCGTTCACTTCAAAGTTTTCGAAGAAGAAAATTTGAATAGTCCAAAAGATCATTCCTGCATTAATAACACTTGTTGGCAACTGACTCCACAACGATTGGAGCGCATGAAAACGCACGAATCTACCTTTGTCTTTGTTTGCGAAATAGTAAACTACACTGGCCAATAAATTGACAATTGGCAAAGGCAAACCAGCCGCAATTGAGGCAAACATCATGAGGTAAGCCCCCATGGCATCTTCACACTCTCGCTTGGTTAATTCATCAGGTTGCGGAACTGGATGGTATAAACTTTCCATTATTCAGAAAGATCAGAAGGATTATTATCTGTTGCTTTGCTTGCTGCTTCCTCTACTTCTTCTGGTAAAAGTTGACCAGTAAATGGAGGATATTTATCGGTCATGTATGATAAATATAGATTAAAGCGTATTGACCATCTGAATGTTCCTACTTGAAATTCGAACATGCTCTCAGGGTAATCTCCTGTAAATAACACTACCCAGAAAGCTACAAAATGAAGCACCATGCCCCACAAAACTCTGAAATACAAAAGGAACATATGCGGAAGTACAATATACAACCAACCGAATAAGAACTTCAATAAAGCTTTACTTCTGCTTAAATTCTCAGGGTAAGGGACAACCAATTGAACCAATGGGTGATCTCCATTTAAACCAAAACTCGGATAGCCATCAATTAGATTATAAATGCTGGCATTTACACGCATATTCCAGTTCAATAATTTAACCTGAAATTCATAAAAACTCTCTGGATATGATCCTGTAAAAAGGATTACCCAAAATGAAATAAAAGCTAAAACCTGAGAAGCAATGCCGTAAAAGGCCAACAATAAACCGTGAGGTAAGCCTATATAAAAAACTCCAAAAAAAGTTCTGAGCAGAAGTTCGCCTCTTGAATATTGCTCTTGTTTGGTAATGTTAAAATACATGATTGATTTGATTAGATTTAGAATTAGGGTTTAAAGATATAATTCTAATCAATCCTTAAAAATCATTTTCCACTAAAGGGCGGATACTCGTCTGTGAGGCTATTTAACTATTTTAACTTGGTTCATTTCAACGGGAGCTCCATTCAATTCAAAACTGTATATTGATACGTATAAACAGGAACTTGAAGTGTTACAAGACTGATATAATTCCCATAAATGAGCCTTTGTTTCTTTATCCAATAAAGGGTTACTACTAGAACTAACTTTAAATGGTCTTGATGGATGATTAATCATTTTAAAATTAGTTATTTCTACACCTTTATCAATTTCACCTAGCTTATAGATTTGACTGCTAGAAAAATCAGCGTTTCTATATCGAAACTGTTTTCTCCCTTTTAACCATTCAATATTATTTAATGACGAAATAGTGTCAAATCGAACCAGTAATTCGTGTGAAGAATTCATCCATTGTACTGAATCATCAATGTGATATGAAGTTTCACCATTCAATGTTGTATAAATAATAACATATTTATTGTCGTCAACTTCGTTAAAAGCTAGAATACCAAAAATTGATAATAGTATTACTATTAGTTTCATCTCTAATCATCATTTTCCACTAAAGGGCGGATACTCATCTGTGAGGTAAAATAAATACGCGTTTACACGGATAATCCATCGCAATGTACCTACATTAAACTCATGCCACCCTTGAGGATATTCTCCTGTGAATAATACAACCCAAAAGGCTAAAAAGCTGAGAACACTACTTACTATGTTTCTGAAAAACCAAACAAACATGTGCGGCAATGCCACATAAAAATAGCCAAACAAAAAGCGCAGCAATACACTTAATCGATTTGATTCTTCGGAGTACGTGATGTCTAAAGTTAAATACGGATCATCTGCTTTTAAACCAAAAGCTGGATAACCGTCAGACAGATTATAAGCACGCGTGTGCAAGCGACTCAACCAACGTAAATATCCCAATTGATACTCAAAGAATGATTGAGGCAAACTCCCCGTAAAAAGAATTACCAATGCCGATATGAAAGCAATAACCGCTGATCCAATTCCGAAGAAAAAGAGTAAAAAAGCATGTGGAAGCATGATGTAAAAGCCTCCTAAAAAAGTTCTGAGTAATAACTCGCCACGCGAATAAGACTCTTGATGTTTAACGTCTAAATGAAACATGATTACTTGTTAAGCCAACGGTTGTACAATTGATTTTGCGATTCAGATGGATTTTCAACGCGGTGCAAATGGAATTTGTGGTAATACATCTTACCATCGGTTTGTAAGCGAGCCGCTTTTACGTGTCCCATTCGCTCAACTCGAACGTAAGCTTCATCATTATCAAAGAATGAACTCCACTCGTCTAAGTTTTGCTGATAGCGATAACCGTTGATAGAAAGAATAGTATCTCCCGGAGCAATTCCGGCTTTTTCGGCAACGCTGTTGGGGTAAATTCCTGTTACAATATTCTCACCTGGGTTCATCGATATGCCCCACTTCGACTCATAAACCGTTTTAGACGGCTCTTTTTTAAGCTCTAACCCAACGGCATTTAAAAGTGGAGTTAACATCTCGCAATAATCACCTTTGGTATTCAATGCTTTTTGAATGAATCCAGCGTCTTTTCCAGCTTCTTCAGAAATCAATTGGAAATATTCGTCTTCTGAATATCCTTTTCCTGCTTTGGCAAATTCGAAATACAATCTGCGCATTACATCGTCTAAAGATTTTTCGCCATTGGTAGATTGTAGAATAAATACATCAGCTGCAAAAGCCAACAAACAACCATCTGAATAGATACTCATTTTACGATCTGGCACATTTCTATCGTATCCATCTAACCACAAGTCAATGGATGATTCAGCCAGCGATTTATAATATCTACCAAAATTATCTGCGTGTTTTTGGAAACTCTCCGATAAAATCTTGAGGTACTTTTCGTCTTTGTATTGACCAGATCGAGCCAAAACAACATCACCATAATAAGTAGTAACACCTTCAGCTACAAAACCCGTTGTAAACAGCTGCTCACGATCATATTCATAAGGGAACATTTCAACTGGTCTAATTTGTTTAATGTTCCAGCTGTGGTAAAACTCGTGACTAGCTAACTCTATCAAATCATCGTAAACCTGAGTCATTACGTGATAACCTGGCCCCAAAGTCAATACCGTACTGTTGCAATGCTCAACACCGTGGTATTTTCTAAACGGCATCATCAACATTAAAAAGTGGTAATCGTTTGCTGGGAACTCTCCAAAACTCTCTATTTGATGACGAATAAACGGACGAAAATCAGCCTCTACTTTTTCGTAATCTAATTTGGCAATTCCATACATCCACAAGTTGACGTCTAAACCAGACTCATTGAATTGATGATGCTCAATATCCGTTCCTGCTAAAATGGGACAATCGGCCAACTGGTGAAAGTCTAAAGCTCGATATTGCCTGTCCTCCACTTGAGGTAATCCCGTACCCACTTTAAAATGAGCAGGAATAACTAACTCCACTTCAATGGGTTCATCTACTCGCTCCTTAATATACAAGCTACAGTTTACTGGATTCACATAAAAAATACCATTATCGATGTATGAATTACCCGAATCCAATTGATTGGCGTAAAACTTATAACTCACCATAACAGACTCGCAACCATTGGTTTGTATCGCCCACTCATTCAACTGAGTTTTGGTATACTTCAAAACTTTTCCGTTTTCATCTCTTACTTCAAATTCACGGATATTTTTCGGGAAGTTTCCTAGCTCGTACCTACCTGGTCGCCACATTGGAGACGTTAAAACAAGCTCATCACCTTGAACTTGATCAATCCATAAATCGATGTATAAAAAATGCTGTGCGGGTTGCTGATATCTGTATGTATACTTCATTGCCGAGGCTTATTTCAACCACAAAAATAGTAGGTTCACAATACACTGATATAGTCGTTCGAATAGAGTTTCAACACCCCCTGTGAATCAAATTCGTAAAACTACTTTGCTAAGCAGGGTATTAAGGCTTAAATTCGCACCGATTAATCTTTTAGAAACGATTAAAAATTATTCAGATATGGCTTACGATTTGGTAGTTTTGGGTAGTGGCCCTGGTGGTTATGTAGCTGCCATTCGCGCATCTCAATTGGGTTTAAAAACCGCAGTAGTAGAGCGTGAATCATTGGGTGGAATTTGCCTTAATTGGGGATGTATTCCTACCAAAGCATTATTGAAATCAGCAAATGTTTATGACTACATGAAACATGCTGATGAATATGGTCTTTCAACCAAAGAATTCGATAAAGATTTCAGTAAAGTTGTTGCTCGCAGTCGCGGAGTAGCAGATAAAATGAGCAAAGGTGTTCAGTTCTTGATGAAAAAGAACAACATCGATGTGATAATGGGTACCGGAAAATTGGTTTCTGGAACTCAAATTGAAGTAACCGATTCAGACGGTAAAACTCAAGTTGTTGAAGGTAAAAACGTAATTGTTGCTACTGGAGCTCGCTCTCGCAACTTGCCAAACATTGAGCAAAACGGAAAAACCATTATTGGTTACCGTGAGGCTATGACTTTAGAAAAACAACCTAAGAAAATGGTAATTGTAGGTTCAGGAGCAATTGGTTCTGAGTTTGCTTACTTCTACCAAACTATGGGTACTGAAGTTACTTTGGTTGAGTACTTACCTCGCATTGTGCCTAACGAAGATGAAGAAGTTTCTAAGCAATTAGAGCGTTCATTCAAAAAGGCAAAAATGAAAGTTATGACTAACGCTTCTGTTGAGAAAGTAGAAGAAAAAGGTGATGGCTGTGCAGTTACTATCAAAACTAAAAAAGGCGAAGAAACTATTGAGTGTGATGTTGTATTAAGCGCAGCTGGTGTTGTTGCTAATATCGAAAACATCGGACTTGAATCAGTTGGTGTTGCTACTGATAAAGGTAAAGTTGTTGTAAACGATTATTACCAAACAAACGTACCAACTGTATTTGCAATTGGCGACTGTGTTCCTGGACCAGCGTTGGCTCACGTAGCTTCTCACGAAGGAATTATTTGTGTTGAGAAAATTGCAGGTATGAATCCTCATGCAATGGATTACGGTAACATCCCAGGATGTACTTATTGTTCTCCTGAAATTTCTTCTGTGGGGATGACTGAAA
>CAJWSQ010000067.1 GCA_913045895.1 uncultured Flavobacteriales bacterium
CACTTCTTCGTAGATTAGCTCTTTCAAGTCTTTTATATCAATAACATAACCCGTTTCTGGATTAATTTCTCCGGTAACAGCAACAATCAATTCATAATTATGACCGTGATAGTTTGGGTTGTTACATTTTCCAAAAACAGCATCGTTTTTAGCATCATCCCATTTTGGATTATACAAACGGTGAGCTGCGTTAAAATGAGCTTTGCGATTTACAGTTACTCTCATGGGTTATGCTTTAGGCAATTCTTGGTAGTGTTTTTCAACTTCGTTGAGTGCGATTTTGAACCACTCAGTATATAGTCTAGGATTTTTTGAAATGTCTTCTTTTAAATCTTCTAAACTCATGAATTTATAATCAGCAACTTCATCTGGATTGAGGTTTGGCTCATCATCAAAAGTTCCAATGAATACATGGTCGTATTCGTGTTCAGTAAGTTCGTTATCGAGTGTAGCTTTGTATGTGAACTCAAAAGCTTTGTGCAATTCGCAATCAAAACCCATTTCCTCCCCTAATCTGCGATGTGCAGCTTGTTCAGGAGTTTCTCCTCCTCTTGGATGAGAACAACAAGCGTTAGTCCACAAACCACCAGAATGGTATTTTTCAAAAGCTCTTTGGTGAATCATAATTTCACCTTTCGAGTTAAATACAAATACAGAGAATGCGCGATGTAGCAAACCTTTGCGGTGAGCTTCCATCTTTTCCATTAAACCAACTTGCTGATCGTTTTCGTCTACGAGTATTACTAATTCTTGCTGCACAACTAATTCTTAACGCAACTACCTCGAGAGTAGTTCTGTTTATAACAACAAAGAAAACCTTTTTAAAATAGGTTCAGGTTGTATTTCAAGTATGATCGGAATAGCAAAGCAATTTTGTGTCCATTAGCTATTCGAACTCGTTCTTGTAGAATACGGTTTGGAGATGCTGATTGGATTTTTTTCAATAGAGAGTAGAAATATACATAAGCGATATAAGTTCCTAATCTTGAAGATGGTGGAAGCATTTTTATGCCTTCTAATCCTGCTGCAAAATCAACGACAATTTCTGCCTCAATTTTTTGTTTGGTTTCATTGTCAAATTCTTGCATCTCAACCCCTGGGAAATAAGCTCTTCCCAATTCGTTGTAATCAGCATGTAAATCGCGTAAGAAATTGATTTTCTGGAATGCCGAGCCCAATTTCATAGCATAGGGCTTTAAACGCTCATATTCTTTTTGGTCTCCATCAACAAAAACCTTTAAACACATCAGTCCAACAACTTCTGCAGAACCCAAAATGTAGGTTTCATAACTCGCTCGGTTGTGCTCGGTTTGCTCCAGATCCATCTCCATTGAATGGAGGAATGTATCTATTAGTTCTTTGTCTATGTCGTATTGATGAACCGCTTCTTGAAAACTATTCAAAATGGGATTCAATGAGATTTTACGATCGATAGCTTTATAAGTGTCGGCTTTAAATTCTTCTAACAATTCAGCTTTGTTGAAGTCATGGAAAGAGTCTACGATTTCATCCGCTAAGCGAACAAAACCATAAATTGCATAAATGGGGTTATGTAGCTTTTTGTATAAGAAGAAAATACCCCAAGAAAATGATGTGCTGTACGCACGTGTAACGAGTTTCGACATTTGAATCGAAACCTGATCAAATAAGGCTTTCATACGCTAATGTTTTAAGTCAGCAACAACCTCTTTAGCTACCACTTCACCTGAAATTATTGCAGGCGGAACCCCAGGTCCGGGAACAGTTAATTGCCCCGTGTAGTATAAGTTGTTGATGTTTTTGTTTTTAAGTGACGGTTTTAAAAGCGCAGTTTGGCTTAATGTATTGGCCAAACCGTAAGCATTGCCCTTAAACGCGTGATAGTCTTTTTGAAAATCACGGTGAGCATATGATCTTTTGTATATGACGTGATCTCGGATAGACTGACCGGTTAAAGATTCCAACCTATCCATGATTTGGGTATAGTATTTTTCTCGGGTAGATTCATCGTCAGATGATAAACCCGGAGCAACAGGGATTAAGATAAACAAATTCTCGCACCCTTCAGGTGCAACACTAGAATCTGTTTTGCTTGGAGCACACACATAGAATAGTGGATCTGATGGCCACTTTGGATCTTCATAGATTTCCTTCGCATGGATATTGAAATCTTGATCGAAGAATAAATTGTGATGATCTAATCCATCGATCTTCTTATCAACTCCTAAGTAAAAGATCAATGATGAAGGCGCCATTACTCTTTTATCCCAATACGATTCTGAATAATTACTCATCTTTTCGGGAATGAGTGTTTTATCGGTGTGGTAATAATCCGCACCTGAAATAATCACATCTGCTTCAAAGTAACCTTGTGTAGAATCTACACCACATGCTACTTTACCTTCGGTTTTAATTTGGGTTACTTCACAGTTGGGGATAATTTCCACACCTTGCTCCTCTGCGATGTGTAGAAATGATTCTACAATCTTGTTCATGCCTCCCATTGGGTACCATGTACCCAAAACCATATCGGCATAATTCATTAAGCTGTAAAGTGCAGGAATCTTATCTGGATTAGCTCCCAAGAATAAAACTGGAAACTCCAAAATTTCGCGCAAATGCGGGTGTTTGAAAAGCTTATGTACTTGCGATGAAACACTTTTGAATACATCCATTTGCAAGATGCCCTTCAGTAAGCGTGCATCAGCAAACTCTTTTAATGAGCGTCCTGGTTTGTACACCAGTTCTTTAATTCCGACTTCGTATTTGAATTCGGCCTCATCTAAAAAGTGCTTTAAATTTTCGGAGCTGCCTTTTTCAATAGATTCGAAAAGTGCGTAAAGTCTATGAATATTGGCTGGTAATTGGTACTTCTCTGTGTTGGAAAATACTACTTGATAAGAAGGGTCTAATCTTATTAGATCGTAGAAATCGCTGGTTGTATGCCCGAATTCTCTGTAAAATCTATCGAATACATCTGGCATCCAATACCAGCTTGGCCCCATATCGAAAACAAATCCATCTTTCTCGAATTTTCTAGCTCTACCGCCTGGCTGAGCGTTCTTTTCAAGAATGGTTGTTTTGAAACCAGCCTTGGCTAAAAAGGCTGCTGCAGACAGACCTGCGAAGCCAGAACCTACTACAACAGCTTTCTTTTCCAAAACTATGAGGTAATTGATTGATTAATAATCTTGTAGATTAGCCATCAACTTTTGTCTGGCTAAGAAAATACGGCTTTTAACAGTTCCGATCGGCAGGTTTAAATCATCTGCTATCTCTTTGTATTTGAAGCCTGTATAGTGCATTTTAAATGGAATGCGGTATTCGTCTTCTAGAGACTCAACTTTTTTGTTGATTTCTTTGAATGCCAAGGTTGTTTCTGGAGCATTTTCATCGTGAGGTTTTGCAGCATTTAAGTAGTACAAATCCTCCGTTTTATCCATAATCGTGTTGGCTTTAACGGCTCTGCGATAGTTATTAATGAAAGTGTTTTTCATGATAGTGTACAACCAAGCTTTCAAGTTCGTGCGTTCTTTGAACTTGTCTTTGTAGCTTATTGCTTTCACCATGGTGTCTTGTAGCAAATCATCCGCATCGTCAGAGTTTGATGTTAACTGCAATGCGAAGTAGCTTAATGGTTTTCTCAATTCGAGAAGTTCTTCGTTGAAGTTGTACTTGTTTTTTGACATGAGAGGATCGATTTTAAATTGGTAGAGTCCAAAAGTATGGGTTTTCGATCCATGAATCCAAGAAACTGTTTAACTTTTTGATAAGAAATGTTAAACAAAATAATTTATGCGAGGTATAACTTTTCTTAATGTTATGTCAAAACACCAGTGTTTATAGTAGTTCTAGCAAATTTGATGGAGTTGTATTCTGTTTAACGTTTTCTGGAAAAGATTGACCATTAAACACTTCGCTTCTTCCAGACAGTACAATTATTTTGTCTTGAAAGGCATTTGACAAATTTTTGGTGTATTCAACAACATTGGTAGAAGTAAGGCTCGTTACAGCAAAAGTTAAAATGTAATCTGGTTGACACATTTCAACTGCACCAATCAAGTCGTTGTAAGGAACATCTTGACCAAAGTAATAGGTTTTGTATCCTCTTTCTCTAATCAGGTAGTTTGAGATTAATAAACCCAGTTCGTGATGTTCATCTTGTGGCAAGTAAAGTAAGAATGTTTTGTTTTGGGTGAATTCAACTTCTTGACCGTCTATTGCCGAGATAATCTTCTGGCGAATCAGGTTGGAGATGAAATGTTCTTCAGCTGGACTTATCTGATTGATGCCCCACATGAAACCAACACGCTCTAAAAAAGGAAAGATCACTTGTAGGATGGTTTCTAAAAAACCACGCTTTTGAATACTGGTATTATAAATACTACTGAATTTGCCTTCGTCCATGTCAATCATAGAAATGATAAGCCCATTGATTTTATTTTCAATAGCCTGATCTTCTAGAGCATTTTGATCTTTAAAAACAGATTCGATTTGCTTGTTGATTTCAGCTTGACTCCATTGACTGATCTTAGAAATTTTAAAACCAGACTCAATAAGTAAGGAGATATTCAAAAGTTTCTTGAGTTGAGATTCATCGTAAAAGCGGATATTGGTTTCTGTTCTCATAGGTGTAAGTACAGCATACCGCTTTTCCCACATGCGCAAAGTGTGCGCCTTAATGCCTGAAAGGTTTTCTAGATCCTTTATTGAATAACGTGACAAAACAACTTTCTTTTAGGTTTATGGTCGGTTCAAACAAGATTTAAATGCAAATGTTTAAAATTTTTGTTAAATCTTGAATTTCATGCTTTGAACCAATTATGCTGAAAGCTCGTTATACTTGCATTACAAAAGCAATTTTATTTGGAAACTCCTCAGCATATAAAAGAGATCTTAAGCAATTTGCCGCTTAAGCCGGGTGTGTATCAATACTTCGATAAAAACGGTAAAATTTTATATGTTGGGAAAGCTAAAAAGCTCAAAAACAGGGTTTCGAGTTATTTCAATAAAAACCGTTATGAGAACGGTAAAACCCGTTTGTTGGTTAAGAAAATAGATCAGATTGAATTTATTGTAACCGATACCGAGTTTGATGCGCTTCTACTTGAAAACTCACTGATTAAAAAACATCAACCTCCCTATAATATCCAGCTTCGCGATGATAAAACCTATCCGTGGATTTGTATCAAAAAAGAAAGATTCCCCAGGGTTTATGCTACTCGCAATATCGTAAAAGATGGCAGTGATTACTACGGGCCTTATGCATCAGTGAGAATGATGAAAACCATTCTCGATTTAATTAGCAAGCTTTATAAAGTACGTACTTGCAGCTATAATCTGTCTGAAGCCAATGTAGAAGCTGGTAAGTTTCGAGTTTGTTTAGAAAATCACATTGGTAACTGTTTAGGGCCTTGTGAAGGTTTGCAATCTGAAGAAGATTATAACAAGGGAATTCGTGAGATAAAAGACATTATTAAAGGTAATATCTCGGTAGTCATAAGCCTGTTGAAAGAGCAGATGGATCAACATGTGGCAAACTTGGAATTTGAAGAGGCCCAAGACATCAAAGAAAGGCTTGAGTTGTTAGAGAAATATCAAGCTAAATCTACTGTTGTAAATCCTCATATCCACAATGTTGACGTATTTACGATAACCAGTGACGTGAATAACGCTTACGTCAATTTCATGAAAGTAAACAACGGTGCGATTATCCAGTCACATACGGTTGAAATCAAGAAAAAATTAGAAGAAACTGACGCTGAAATATTAGAGTTGACCATCACCGAATTACGCAATAAATTTAGTAGTACCTCGCATGAGATTTTCGTGAATAAAGAGGTTGAACTTGAAATTCCAAATGTCAAAATCATTCATCCTCAGCGAGGCGATAAAAAGCATTTAACAGATTTATCGTTGAAGAATGCATTCTACTTCATGCGTGATCGTCACAAGATGATTGAGAAAACAGATCCTGATCGTCATACAAAACGCTTGATGAAGCAGATGAAAGAAGATCTGCGATTAACAGAAGAACCGCGACACGCAGAATGTTTTGATAACTCAAACATGCAAGGGACTTATCCAGTATCGGCTTGTGTGGTGTTTAAAAACGGAAAACCAGCTCGCAAAGAATACCGCAGATTCAACATCAAAACGGTTGAAGGGCCAAATGATTTTGCTTCAATGGAAGAAGTGGTTTACCGCAGATATCGCAGGTTGTTGAATGAAGGTTTGCCACTGCCACAATTGATTGTTATTGATGGTGGTAAAGGGCAGTTAGGTTCTGCCGTAAAAGCCTTAGACCGATTAGGGATTTATAACCAAGTAGCGATTATTGGGATTGCCAAGAAGCTGGAAGAATTATTCTATCCGGGAGATTCTATTCCGCTTTATCTAGACAAGCGTTCAGAAACGTTGAAGGTAATTCAACATATGCGTAATGAAGCGCACCGATTTGGAATTGAATTCCATCGCGATAAGCGAAGTAAAGGAACATTTAAATCTGAATTGGAAGATGTGGATG
This sequence comes from uncultured Flavobacteriales bacterium, assembly GCA_913045895.1. GTDB lineage: Bacteria > Bacteroidota > Bacteroidia > Flavobacteriales_G > Salibacteraceae > UBA6049. The sequence goes on from CAJWSQ010000067.1 coordinate 6,506, forward strand.
GAGTTGGACCGAAAACAGCGGCTGCTTTATTGAGCCATTTTAAAAGTGTGAAGCGTTTGCGTGATGCGACTTTGGAGGAGGTTCAGAAAGTAGTTGGGCTCCAAAAAGCCCAACTCATTCGTAAGTATTTTGAATCTGAATAATCAGGTTACAATTTCTTTTAATGTAGTATACCAGTTTCCTCTCGAAAGGATGGCGCCACCTTGTAACATCACTAACATTTCTTGTTCTCTCTCTTTTTCGTAAGGTCTACGTGCTTCAAACAATTCAATGCGGCCTTTCATTAGGCCGTTTTTCAAGGTTTTTACAAAGTTCTTGTTGTTCAATTTCACTTTGTCTTCACCTTCTTTCACCTTAGCGATAATTACGTGAACGTGAGAATCATTGAACTTGTAACACTTAAATTCTTTCTCGTTCAATTGGTCTAAGAAACGGTTGTTCGATAACACTCTTTCCCAAACAATATCAGAGAACATTTCGATTAGCTTTTCAGCTTTATCGTTTTCGTTCTTCTTCAATGCTTCCCATTCTTTAGCCTCGATGCTGTTTGAAGCTAAAAATTCAACGAAGTCGTCTTTTAACGACTCCAATTCTTTTTGTGTCAGTCTTTGGAATTTCAAAGCGATGTAATTTATTAACTGAGTTTATCTGCCAGAATGTTCATTTCAACAACTGGAGAAATTTTTTCGTAGATCACGTTGTAAACGGCTTCGCAGATAGGAAGTTCCACCATGAATTTTTTGTTGATTTCCATCACGCTTTTAACTGCGTAATAGCCTTCAGCAATCATGTCCATTTCTAACTGAGCGGTTTTTACAGAATATCCTTTTCCGATCATAAAACCAAAGGTTCTATTTCGCGAGAATTTAGAATAAGCTGTTACCAATAAATCGCCCAAGTAAGCACTGGTTAATACATCACGGTGAATTGGATTTACTGCATCAATGAAGTTTTCTGCCTCTTGAATGGCGTTTGAAACCAACACGGCTTGGAAGTTGTCGCCAAAACCAAGTCCAGCGAAAATTCCAGCTGCAATGGAGTATACATTTTTCAAAACAGCACAAAGCTCTGTTCCGAATAAATCATCACTCACACTGGTTTTGATGTATCTGCCCGAAAGCATATCAGCCACCTGGCGTGCAAAATCTTGATCTTTACAACCAATGGTTAAGTAAGATAAACGTTCCAGTGCAACTTCCTCGGCATGACAAGGACCACTAATCATAGCGATTTGCTCATAAGGCGTGCGGAAAGTTTTGTGGAAGTATCTTGCCGGAATAGCGTTGTATTCAGGAATGATTCCCTTAATAGCAGAAACAATGTGTTTACCTTCCATCAATTCTTTCGGGAACTCGTCAAAAATACGAGCCACAAAAGCCGATGGAGTAACCATCATTACTATATCTGATCGCCTTACAATTTCTTCTACATCAGAAGAGATGTAAAGCTTGTCTGTATCGTATTGTACCGATTGCAGGTATTTGGGGTTGTGTTGATATTTCTTAAGATATTCAACAGCTTCTGGATCACGTAACCACCAGTTAACCATGTCCAGGTTTTCAAGCAGCATCTTTACAATGGCAGATGCCCAACTACCGCTACCGATTACACCTACTGAAAGTTGATTTTCCAATGTGTTCTTTTTTGGATGTAGATTATTTAGTGGAAAGCCAGCAGCAAAACTGCCCAAATTTGTGAACCTTTGCAAGCAATTGTATGAGCAAAGGGGTTCGCTACATGATTATTTCTTCGCTGGCTTTTAGCCTCATGCAATTGTGCGTCAAGTTTTTAAGCCATTTGCCGTTCACCGAATTGGTCTTTTTTCGATCAATAGTTTCTCTCATATTAAGTTTAGTTATCGTTTATAGAAACAAATTAAATCCGCTTGGGAATAACCGTAAGATGTTGGTTCTGCGTGGATTGTTTGGTGCTACAGCTCTTTCGCTGTTTTTCTACACCTTGCAGAATTTACCCATCGCCACTGCGATTACCATCAATTATTTGTCGCCTATTTTCACCACAATCTTTGCCATTTGGATTTTGCGTGAGCCCGTTCCAGCTAAAAGGTGGTTGTTTTTTGCCATCAGCTTTAGCGGAATTATGGTGATGAAAGGTCTAAACGATAACCTCGATTGGAAATATGTGATTGCCGGAATGATCTCAGCTGTATTTAGCGGATTGGCTTACAACATGGTTCGTAGGGTAAAAGATACAGATCATCCTGTTGTGGTTGTGTTGTATTTTCCGTTGGTTGCCACACCAATCATGGGAATTATCTCTTTATTTTATTGGCAAACCCCCATGGGTTGGGATTGGTTGTTTATCGTTTTGATGGGCGTTTTCACTCAGATTGCCCAATTGAATATGACCAAGGCTTGGCATGCTGAAAAAGCTGGAAAAGTGGCCAGTTTGAAATACTTGGGAATTGGTTTCGCTATGTTTTTTGATTACACCGTTTTTCAAATAGTTCCCAGCTGGCAATCGCTCATTGGAATTGCCATTGTACTCACAGGAGTGTTTTTGAATTTGTACGCGGTGAAAGAAACAGATGGTTAATTCAGCTTAAACAGATTTTTTATTTTTATAGGGTTCATGTACACTAATCCTATTATTATGAAAAAGAAGAATAAACTTGATGTTCAAGGTACTGCAATAACATTGTTGAATGAGGAAAATGGAGAGTATGTCTCTTTAACAGACATGCTTAGAGCAAAAGATGGTGATTTCTTTATCTCAGATTGGCTTAGAAATAGAAATACTGTAGAGTTTCTAGGTGTTTGGGAGTCCGTTAACAACCCCAATTTTAATTATGGCGAATTCGCCATAATTAAAAGTCAGGCAGGTTTGAACAGTTATAAGCTTAGTGTTAAAGATTGGGTTGCCAAAACGAATGCTGTCGGCCTTAGAGCTAAATCAGGTAGATATGGAGGTACGTATGCCCAAATTGATATTGCATTTGAGTTTGGAATGTGGATTAGTGCAGAATTCAAAGTGTATTTAATTCAAGAGTATAAGAGGCTTAAAAGTGAAGAGTACAAGAAGTTAGAGCAGAATTGGGGATTTAGTAGGCTTCTTGCTAAGATTAATTATTCAATTCACACAGATGCGATTAAGGAGAAGTTAATCCCTAAAAAGCTATCAGTAGATAAAACGACTTTTATTTATGCAACAGAAGCTGATATTTTAAACGTTGCTTTGTTTGGTATTACTGCAAGTGAATGGAGAAGTAAAAATGTCAGTGAAAAAGGAAACATTCGTGATTTTGCCTCTATCGAACAACTGGTGGTTTTATCCAATCTTGAAAGTTTAAATGCTGTATTTATTAGGCAGGGGTTAAGTCAATCAGAAAGATTAATACAATTGAATCAAATTGCAATTTCGCAAATGAAATCCCTCCTAAAGCACAATACTTTAAAAGAGCTAAGTGAATGATTATAACACAAAAAGCAACCCGAGGGCTGCTTTTTGCTACTAAGTATGTTGAGGTTGAATTACTGTTTCAACGTTTCATCTAACCAACGGAAATATTCGCGGTGCCATACCAAGCCGTTTTGCGGACTCAATACCCAGTGTCCTTCATTCGGGAAGTACAACAAACGAGATTTCAATCCTTTTAATTGAGCTACTTGATAAGCTTCTAAACCTTGTGTGTAAGGCACACGGAAATCGTTACCCCCATGAATCACCAAAATAGGGGTATTCCAGTTTGCAGCATAGCGATGAGGTGAGAATTTAGCATAACTCTCAGGAACTGGTTTTTCCCAGTAAGAACCACCAATGTCAAAGTTCGCAAAGAACAATTCTTCAGTAGATCCATACCAGCTTTCTAGGTTGAACAATCCACAGTGCGATACAAATGTTTTGAAACGGTTTTCGTGAATCCCTGCTAACATGTAAACCGAGTAACCACCGTAACTTGCACCAACTGCACCAGCACGATCTGCATCAATGTAAGGCTCTTTTGAGATTACGTCAAATGCTTGCAAGTAATCTTTCATGGGCATTCCACCCCAATCTTTACTGATGTCTTCATTCCATTTAGTTCCGAATGATGGTAAACCTCTGCGGTTTGGAGCAATGATTACATAATCGTTGGCAGCCATCAGTTGGAAATTCCAACGGAAGCTGTAGAATTGAGAAACTGCACTTTGTGGTCCACCTTGGCAGTAAAGCAATGTTGGATATTTCTTGTTCTCGTCAAAATCTGGAGGTAAGATTACCCAAACCAACATTTTTTTGCCATCAACTGTTTCAACCCAACGCTTTTCAACTTTACTCATTTTCAAGTTGCTGTAGATTGAATCGTTGGTGTGAGTCAATACGCGTTCCTCACCTTTCTTTTTGTTGAAAGCATAAAGTTCAGCAGCATGATTCATGTCTGTTTTATAAGTGATCAACTCTTTTTTAGTTTCACCTACAATTCCACCAACATTGTGATCTCCATTTGTAATTTGGCGGGGAGTTTCACCATCAAATCCCAATTCAAACAATTGGAAAGTGGCATCAACAGCCGCTTGGAAATAGATTTTAGATCCATCATTACTAAAAGTGAATGAAGAAACGGTTTCATCCCAATTCTCAGTCAAGTTTTTACGCTCTTGCTCGTTGAATTTCCAAAGAATGATGTCGTTTTTATCACTTTCATAGCCATCGCGCTTCATGCTTGTCCAAGCCAAGTATTGTCCATCAGGACTCCAAGTTGGATGCATATCATAACCCATCATTCCTTTGGTGATGTTTTTGCTCTCTTTGGTTTGCGGGTTGTACAAATACAAATCAGTATTGGTACTTACTGCATATTCTTTTCCCGATTTCTTTTTAGAAGCATAAACCAAAGCTGTTCCGTCAGGATGCCACGTGAAATCTTCGCTTCCGCCAAAAGGCTTTTGCGGACAATCGTATGGTTCACCATCTAAAACATCTACTTCATTGCTGAAGCCATCTTCGCTGTAATCGGCAACAAAAACGTGTTGAAATGTTCCGTCTTCCCAGCTATCCCAATGGCGATACATTAAATCATCGTAGATTTTAGCGTCTGATTTGGTTAAATCGCTGTAGTAATCGTTTCCGCTAACATTCAAAAGTTTAACGTCTTTTACATACGCAATTTTCTTCCCGTCAGGAGAATATTTAAAGGTGCTGAAACCACCTTCAACGTTACTGATTTGAACAGGATCTGTTCCATCAGGATTCATCTCCCAAAGTTGACCACCATGCATGAAACCGATTTTCAATCCATCAGGACGGTATTGAGCATCGTATTCGCTGCCTTCCATATCAGTTAATTGAACCGGATCGCCACCTTTAGAAGGAATAGCATATAGGTTCATGTTTCCTTTGTTCTCCTCCAGTTTGTATTTTGAAATTCCGTAGATCACGGTTTTTCCATCAGGAGAAAGCGTTTGTGCACTAACACGACCCAATTTCCACAATAATTCGGGTGTCATGCGTTCTTGTGCCACGGTTTGTAACGAAATAGCTGCGGCAAATGCAGCAACTAACCATTGAGGTTTTGACATAATCTTGAACTTTTTTTCGTTTGAAAAAAAA
>CAJWSQ010000068.1 GCA_913045895.1 uncultured Flavobacteriales bacterium
CAAAAGCAATTCATCGCTTACGGCTTACATATTTTCCGTGAGTGTTTGATGATGAATTACGGCTCAGCAGATTTAATGCGTTTAGATGAGAGTGAGAAAAAGTTTGTCAATAACTTTGCACCCTTCGTAAATGCGGCCAATGCCATGCAAATGGTTCATGAATTTGAGGAGGCAAGCTTTCATGTAGAGCGAAATGCCAACCCAAAAATTCTGTTCTTAGACCTTTCCCTTCGCATAATGAAGTTAATTCGTGTTAAACCCAATGCTTGATGATTTTTTTATCAGGCGTTTGTGGCTAAATTTGATTTTTGAAGCGTTATATACGTTTTAAAGTAAACCTGTCTTAGTTAGGAGATAAATTATGGGATGTGGAAATTGTTCCTCTGGAGGATGTGGTTCATCGGCAGGTTGCGGAAGTAATGGATCTTGCGGCACGTGTGGTGTTGGCAAGTTAGATGTTTTCAACTGGTTGGCTGGCATGGAGTTACCATACGGACAACGCAGTTTCAATGTGATTGAAGTAAGTTTCAAGAATACACGTAAAGAATATTTCCGCCACACCGATAACTGGGAGCTAGCCAAGGGAGAACCTGTGGTTGTTGAAGCTGCCTCTGGATATGATATAGGAGTTGTTAGTTTAACAGGAGAGTTGGTGAAGTTTCAATTGCAGAAACGCAACCTAAATCCTGAATCTAAAGATATTAAGCGCGTCTTGAGAAAACCATCTCAAGAAGATTTGGATAAGTGGCATGAAGCTCGTGGCCTAGAGCACGAAACCATGTTGCGCTCTCGTTTGATTTCTCAAGAACTCAAGCTTTCAATGAAAATCAGTGATGTTGAATATCAAGCTGATCGTTCAAAAGCAACTTTCTTTTACACGGCCGATGATCGTGTAGATTTTCGTGAATTGATTCGTGTTTTAGCAGAGCAATTCAAATTGCGTATTGAAATGCGCCAGATTGGTGCTCGACAAGAAGCTGGTCGCTTAGGCGGTATAGGATCTTGTGGCCGCGAATTGTGCTGCTCTACTTGGTTAACCGATTTCCGTTCGGTTTCTACTTCTGCAGCACGTTACCAACAATTGTCTATCAACCCATTGAAGTTGGCCGGACAGTGTGGTAAACTGAAATGCTGCTTGAATTACGAGTTGGACTCATACGTAGATGCAATCAAAGCATTTCCAGATACGAATATCAAGTTAGAAACGGGCCAAGGAAGAGCATATCACCAAAAGTCAGATATTTTCAAAGGCGTGATGTGGTATAACTATGCTGATGATCCTGCCAAATTCTTCTGTTTGTCAGTTGAGCGTGTCCATGTAATCATTGACATGAACAAAAAAGGTGAAAAGCCTGCCGATCTGAAAGATTACGAAGAAGTAATAGAAACTGCTGTTGACAAAGAGCCGGATATTGAGAATGTTGTTGGGCAAGACAGCTTAACCCGTTTCGATAAAGAGAATAAAAAACGTAAAAAAGGCGGAAATAAAGGCAAACGCAAGCCAAATCAGCAAGGTAAGCCTAAAGCTAGACAAGGTGGTGGAGGTAACAAACCTAATAAAGGTGCTGAAGGTAATAGCAATAAACCAAAAGGGCCTAAAAAGCCAAGACCAAAAAACCAAGGTTCGGGAAATAATCCGAAAGCGGCTTCTGGTGGTGGAGGCAATAAAAAACGCCCGAATAATAACCGAAATAGACCTCCTCGCAACAAATCGGGGAACAACAATAACGTATGATTCGATTTGCAGCCATAGTCGTTTTGGTAATCAGTTTGTTTACAGCTTGTGATCAAGGGAAGGTTTATCAAGAAGTAAGAGACATCCCTAATCAGAAGTGGGCTTTTTCAGAAATCGAGAAGTTCCAGGTAAACATGTCTGATACTTTAAATCCACATTTGCTGTTGGTTGAAGTGAGAAACAGTGCAACTTATTCGTACAGTAACTTGTGGCTGTTCATCACTCAAATCGATCCTTCAGGAAATGCTAAAACTGATACGGTTGAGTGCCCATTGGCATATCCTGATGGAAAATGGGTAGGAGATGGAATTGGAGATGTCATCGATAACCTGATTTTATTCCGTAAAGATTACCGTTTTCCTGAATCAGGAGAATACACATACAAGATTCAACATGGCATGCGTAGCGATACGTTAAATGATATTTTGAGCATTGGCTTACGCGTACAAAAAGGATACCAATGAGCGATAAAAAACAGCAACCAACCAAAACCAATTATACCTCTTACATTATTGTTTTTTGGCTAATCTATGCTGCTGGAGCACTGGTTGCTACGGGTTATTTTTATGGAGTCGCTAATGAAATGATATGGGACATACCGTCATTTGAGCAGTTAGAAAATCCGAAAAGTAATTTAGCTACTGAAGTCATTACATCAGACAATAAGTTGTTGGGTAAATACTTTCGTGAAAACAGAACAAACGTAGCTTTTGAAAATTTACCAGAACACTTAATTCAGGCATTAATTGCCACTGAAGATGAGCGTTTTTACGAGCACAGTGGAATTGATATCAAAGGAACCTTAAGAGCGGTTGTTTATTTGGGAACTAAGGGTGGAGCATCAACAATTACACAGCAGTTAGCTAAACAACTGTTTTCTGATCCAGCTAGGAGTATAATTGAAAGAATTAGAGACAAAACCATAGAATGGGTTATATCAGCTGAGCTAGAAAGGCAATACACCAAAGATGAAATCTTAACCATGTATTTGAATAAGTTCGACTTTGTGAACAACGCGGTTGGTGTTGAGTCGGCTTCTCAAGTATACTTCAATAAAACAACAGATTCATTAACTATTAATGAAGCGGCTATGTTGGTTGGGATGGCTAAAAACCCATCTCTTTTCAATCCAAACAGACGTCCAGATACCACATTGCACCGTAGAAATGTGGTATTGTATCAAATGAAGCGCAATGCATACATTAACGAATCTCAATACGATTCACTCACGCAAGTAGAATTGGGCTTGGATTATCATCGAGTTGACCACTCTATGGGATTAGCGCCTTATTTCCGCGAGATTTTACGTGCCGATTTAAAGCACATGTTTTCTGAGAAAGATGCCAATGGAAATTACCTGATTGCAAAGCCAGATGGGTCTCCATATGACATTTATAGTGATGGACTGAAAGTATATGTATCTCTTGATTCTAAGCTACAGGAATACGCTGAATATGCCGTTTCGCAACACATGGGCAAGGAATTACAAGCCGATTTTTGGCGTGATTTGAAACGCAATCAGAATCCTCCATTCAGTAATCAAATTTCAAAAGACCAAGCAGATCGTATTTTGAAAAGAGCCATGAAGTTGACTGATAGATATCGAAGATATAAGGCTCGAAATATGAGTAATGATTCCATTGATTGGTATTTCAATCAGCCAACTGAAATGAGCATATTCTCATGGAATGGTGAGATTGATACTACCATGACACCGATGGATAGTATTCGATATCACAAGTCTTTTTTACAAGCAGGCTTGATGAGTGTTGATCCTAAAACGGGTGAAGTTAAAGCTTGGGTAGGTGGGATCAATCACAAGTATTTTGCTTACGATCACGTAAAACAAGGAGCACGTCAGGTTGGATCTACATTCAAACCATTTGTATATGCATTAGCCATTGAAAATGGTTTGTCACCTTGTAAAGAAGTGCCCAATATTCCTGTAACCTTTAAAAAAGGAACATGGAATTTATTGAGTGATTGGACTCCAAGAAACTCGGATACTACTTATGATGGCAATATGGTCACATTGCAATTTGGGTTGGCCAATTCTTACAACAACATTACAGCTTGGGTAATGAAACAGTATGGTCCGCCTGCTGTAATTGATTACGCACGTAGAATGGGAATTACCAGTAAATTAGATACTGTTCCATCATTGGCGTTAGGTGTTGCTGATATCAAGCTTTATGAGATGGTTGGCGCCAATGCCACTTTTGCGAATAAAGGAATTTGGAAAAAACCGACTTACATCCTTCGCATTGAAGATAAGAACGGAACGGTTATCAAAGAATTCATGCCAGAAACACATGAAGCGATGAGCGAAGAAAATGCTTACGCAATGCTTCAGTTAATGAAGGGTGTTGTAATGGGATCTAAAGGCCCAGACGGCAGAAAACGCGGTACAGGTATTCGTATGCACTTTGATCGACCTTACGGAAATATTCCTTGGGATAGACCAGTTGCTGGTAAAACCGGAACCACTCAAAACAACAGTGATGGTTGGTTTATGGGTGTAACGCCAGACTTGGTTACTGGTGTATGGGTTGGCGCTGATGACCGATCTGTTCACTTTAGAAGTACATATTATGGTCAAGGTGCGAATACAGCGCTTCCCATTTGGGGATATTACATGAACAAAGCTTGGGGAGATTCAACCTTAGCTATTTCTAAAGAAGACTTTGAAAAACCAGATAACATTACCATCAATTTTGACTGTGATAAAGTTCAAGATAATGGAACGCCATTCGATAACTCCTCCTCGGGTGGTGGCTCAGATGAAATGTTCAACAATTAACGAATAAGCATGATTAATAAAGTAGTAAACTCTGTTGACGAAGCCATTGAAGGCGTACACGATAACATGACATTTATGTTGGGTGGCTTTGGCTTATGTGGAATTCCAGAAAATAGCATTACAGCACTTCAAAAAAGTGGAATTACAGGCTTAACGTGTATTTCAAACAATGCTGGAGTTGATGACTTTGGCCTAGGGTTGTTGTTGCAAACGCGTCAAATCAAGAAAATGATTTCTTCATATGTTGGCGAAAACGATTTGTTTGAGAAACAAATGTTGAGTGGCGAGCTTGAAGTGGAATTGATTCCTCAAGGAACATTGGCAGAAAGATGTAGAGCTGCTGGTGCAGGTGTACCTGCTTTTTATACACCTGCTGGATATGGAACTGAAGTTGCAGAAGGAAAAGAGGTTCGTGAGTTTAACGGTAAGCCGCATATTTTAGAGCACGCATTTGATGCAGATTTTGCCTTTGTTAAAGCATGGAAAGGCGATACGGCTGGTAATTTGATTTTTAAAGCAACAGCTAAAAATTTCAATCCAATGATGGCGATGGCTGGCAAAATTACGGTTGCTGAAGTTGAAGAATTAGTTCCCGCTGGAGAGTTAGATCCAAACGAAATCCATACTCCAGGAATTTTTGTTCAACGTATTTTCCAAGGAGAAAAATTTGAAAAACGCATTGAACAAAGAACAGTAAGACCTCGTGCATAATTCATGAATTGGAATCCCACTATTCATAAGTTTGAGCGTTATTGTTATCTGATACTAGCTATCGGATTGGTAGCTTACATCGCATTAAGGGCATATTTAGTGCCCTTTATTTTTGATGAGGCGGTTACTTTTTATATCTACATTCAGAATGGTGAATACTTACCATTTGTAGGTTTTATTGATGCGAATAACCATCTATTAAACTCATTTTTAGGTTATATATCGTATTCAATTTTTGGCTTCAGCAAACTAGCTATTCGATTACCCAATGTTTTATCAGCAGTACTATACGTTTGGGGTATTTGGAGGCTTGTATCTCGGTTAAATTCAATATGGTTAAGATGGGCGACAATAAGTTCATTATTTGCCATTTCATTCTTAATCGAGTTTTTCTCGATGGCTCGTGGCTATGGCTTGAGTATGGGCTTGTTTGTATTGGGAATATCATTTGTTGGAAAACAATTTACCTATAGAAATCTATATGTTTCTATCGGTTTATTATCATTAGCAACGCTAGCTAACCTCACACTTATTTCATTGTTATTACTGGTTTTATTTTGGTGGTTTGTTTTCTTGATACAAAGGCCATTCAAATCGATTATTAAAGGCTGGTTAGGTTTCACAATTCTTGGGGTAATACCTGCATTATTTTGTGTAGCATATTCATTCGTTCTTAAAAATGAAGGTGCTTTATATTTAGGAGGAGATAAAGGTTTAGTGGGTGAAACTTTGACATCATTAAACCTTGAAATCTTCCATGAAAACGACTTAATTTACTCATATGTGTTGATAGGAGTATACGCAGTATTATTTATTGCTGCTGCCGTATCAATGATTAAAAATGGTGTATTAGAGTATTTTAAAAATGCCAATAATGCCTTTGTATATTATCTGTTCGGTTCAATTTGTTTTATTGTCTTACAAAACGTGTTGCTTGATGTGAACTATCCTCAGGAAAGGTCTGTTTTGTACCTTATTCCATTATCCGTACTAAGCATTGTTTTCTCGATCAATAAATTACCACAAAAGATTAAGCAGCCCGTTTCAATTGGCTCTTTATTGCTTGCTCTTGTTTTTCCACTAGACTTTATATCAGTGAGTAATATTAGCTACGTAAATTATACGTATTGGATAACGGAGTATATACCTAAAGAGGTAACCGATATTTACGATAGTTATTCAGACGACTTGGGCAGACCGCCAACATTATCAGGATATTATACTAAATCATGTGGTTGGGCAAATTTGGCATTTAATGATCATGTTTCTAGAAGCCCGATGTTGAAACTAGATTATCCAAATCCTAATGCAGATTTAGTTTGGGTAAAGGATGAGATAGATTCACTTAAACTATTGAATACGCACAAGCGTGTTTTGCACGATTCGATTTCAACACTCTCATTGTACAAACGAGAGCACCCGGTAGTAGAGAAACTATTATTTGATAAGAATGTCTCATTCAGTCAGATTCAGGATTCAGAGTTCTCTAATTTTCTAGATTATAAAGTAGATTCTACAACCATAGGATCTAATCTTAGGCTAGAAATAAACCTAGATTTAACTGCAGATCAATTACCATTTAATCCGATTGTTGTGTTTAACGATCAAGATACTATTGGAGGGTATAATTACTATACAAAATACCATACCGATTGGTTTTTAGACTTCAACCAAAACCCTACACAAAAAGCATATGTTAGCTTGTTTATCGGCCCGATAGATAAGTCAACAAATAAAGTAATAGCATACATTTGGAACCTCAATCGATCTGAAGGACGCGTAAACGGATCGGTTAAATTATATCAGTATTAAATTCTACGAATATGGCACTAGATAAAAACGGAATAGCACAAAGAATAGCACAAGAGTTACAAGATGGCTGGTACGTAAACTTGGGAATTGGTATACCAACTTTGGTAGCAAATTACATTCCTGAGGGAATCAGTGTTGAGTTTCAATCTGAAAATGGCGTTCTAGGAATGGGGCCTTTTCCATTTGAAGGCGATGAAGATGCTGACTTAATCAATGCAGGTAAACAAACCATTACAACGATGCCGGGTGCTGTATTCTTCGATTCAGCTACAAGTTTTGCAATGATTCGTGGACAACACGTGCAACTTACCGTTTTAGGAGCTATGGAAGTAGCTCAAAATGGGGATATCGCCAACTGGAAAATTCCTGGTAAAATGGTAAAAGGTATGGGCGGAGCTATGGATTTAGTTGCCTCAGCTGAAAACATCATTGTTGCCATGATGCATACGAATAAAGCTGGAGAATCTAAGTTGCTAGAGTCTTGCACATTGCCATTAACAGGAGTAGGTTGTGTAAAGAAAGTGGTTACCAATTTGGCAGTATTAGAAGTAACTGAACAAGGGTTTAAATTGTTAGAAAGAGCTCCTGGAGTTACGGTAGAAGAAATAAAAGCGGCTACTGCTGGAACCTTGATAGTAGAGGGTGATATTCCTGAAATGCAGTTAGATTAATCTACGCTGTAAGCCTGATAAGTTTCTGGGTTGAATCTAAAGTTTGGAGTAAGCAAGAGTTTTGTTTCTACTCCTATTGAATCGTAATCAGTTCCAAACAATTCATCGCAACGCTTTTTCTGATTAGGAGAAGTGTAAACAATGAATTCAAAATCAACTGGTTTTGAAGGGTCTTCTATTTGATGATAAAACCAATTCTGATTCATTACGTGATACCACGGTGTCATGACATCATAAGCGGTGTAAACTCTAATTCCTGATCTTGAAAATAGTGTGATGTTTTTGGCTACCCAATATTCGGCTACACCATACTTTACACCAGCAACATCAGTCAAAGAATCAACTTGCTGTGCAATTTCTGGATAGTAATTAATGTTCTTGCTCCATTGCTCATGGTTTATTCCAAAAGCAACAAAAGCAGATGTAATTCCAATTAAACCAACTGCCGATACAATCTTCGGATTCCATTTCCATTGAGCTATTTGTATGCTGAGATATATCCACAAAACAATAAATGCTGGCATGTTGTATCTAAAGGCATCCATTCCAGTAAAAGCACCACTTAAAACAGGAGTAAAAAGAGTTATCAGCACGAATATTACTGTAAAAACTTCAGGTAAATAATCTTCGGAAGCCCTTTTGTTTTTGAGTTTAGATGCCAACCTAAAGACAGCTGTAACAAATGATAATCCAGCAGCTAGAGTCAGCACTGAATATCTGCTAAAAGGTGTGAAAAGCTCTTTAACGCCTCTAATAAAGTGACTCCAAGCAACAGGTATTCCAGACCAATTAAAGACTTTGTTTTCAGCTGTTATTATGTGATAATAACCCAGATTTTCCAAGTAATCGCTTAAAAACCAACCAACAACAGTTGATGCTAAAATGGTAGCAATAATAAGGGTGGAGTTCCTCTCAATTTTCTTTCTGATAATTCCGATAATTACCACAAAACCAATAATTACAATTGAGAAGTTAATAACAAAAAGCTTATCAGAAATTAGTGCTATTACGCTTAGCATGAACAACAGTACCAGATAAGCTATGTTGTTTGATTTTAGGTATTTTAATATGAGTGATATTCCAAGTAGCGCATTTACAAAAGCACCTAAATGATAAGCGTTTGATAACAACAGAAAAGTCATATAAAACCAATTCTCGTAATCATGCTTAGTAAAACTGAATATGGCAATTGCAAAAATAAAGTTGAAGATTACAAGGGCTTTTTCAGTGATGTTAAATTGCTTGAAGATGAATTTAAGCCCAAAAAGTATGATGAGGTATTGAAACACACCAAATAAAAGGGTTCCAATAATGTAGTTACTCCACCCTAAAGCTGTAGAAAGGAAGAAAAGAGGCATATCAGGAAAGAAACCCGGTGCATGATTTAAATGCCAGCCTTTCAGTGAACCACCATCTTGAAATAGATCTTTGTATATGCTAGGTAAGTAGAGCGAATCGGTATTAAAAAACCACTCCATGGCTTTATCGCTCATGGTAGCGTATTGCAAAATAATCAACAATACAACCATTAGGGAGCTAGTGAACAACGGGTTATATATGACTTTTTTAAGTAGATTCATGTATGTAATGCAAGTATAACACGTTAATCGGTACAACTTTAGGTTTCTATATAATTGAAGAAATCTATCTTGCGTTTGTTAAGATTACTCAAGCAATGAGTTTTAATTTGAAATCTCATATAGCGGCTACTTTTTTGTTGGTTGGTAGTTTTGTTTTCTTCATCATCTTGGCACTTAATAGTGAAGGTAGCTACGGTGGTGCAGATAGTTTTATGCATTATCTAATTGCGCGTTTTGCATTTAGCAATCCCGAATTGTATTTAGATCATTGGGGTAAACCTGTTTTTACTTTATTGGCATCCCCTTTTGCACAATTGGGGTTTATTGGGGTTCGAATATTCAATATTTTATGTGGGGTTTTAGCTGCACTATTTGCTTATCTAACTGCCCATAAACTAAACCTTAAGTTTTCTTTGGTAGCACTTATATTAACCCTCTACGCAACACTTGGCTTGCCAGTATATTTAAGTGGATTAACAGAGCCTTTATTTGCATTATTTCTGGTGATGTCCATTTACTATTGGGTTAAAAAAAGGTATTCAGTAAGTGCATTTATTATTTCGTGGATTGTTTTAGTTCGTACTGAAGGATTCATCTTTTTACCCCTGTTTATAACAGGTTTGATTTTGATGAGACAATTTAAAGCCATCCCTTTTTTGTTTGCAGGAGTTGCTGTTTATTCAATTGTTGGTGGAATTGTTTTAGGTGACCTATTATGGATAATTACCAGCAGTCCGTATGGCATGGCTCCCTCTTATGGAAAAGGAGAAATCCTTCATTTTTGGAATTACAGAAATGAAACTTATGGAAAGCTTTATGTAGTTCTCTTCATCATTGGCTCGGTTTTATTCGTGTTCAATTCGCTTAAGAAAAAGCACAATACATCTGAGTTTATCAATTGGTCTTTAATACTGTTTTGCTTTTTGGGGTATTTCATAGCTCATAGCGTTGTATGGTCGCTTGGAACGGGCAGCTCTGCTGGCTTAACAAGAGTAATGGCAGGTATTATCCCTTTGGGAGCAATAGTGGCCAGTTATGGTTTAGAACCGATTGGCTCAATATCATTTGTAAAGAAGCAGATTTTTGGGTTTAATCTCTCAATATTGATGATCATTGGTTTTTTTCAAGTTTATCCTACACTTAATGGGGGGTTACACTTATCTATCCCGTCAAAATGGGGTTTAGAAGAAGAGGTTCTTCAAAAAATTGCTGATCAAATTCGAAGTGATAATTTGACTGATAGGTACATCGTTTATTATAATCCTATTGTAGCTTTTTTACTGGATTTAAATCCATTTACAACTGAAAACTCAAAAGAGAATGTGTACAACGTACAGTCTCCAGAAGAGAAGTTAGAAGTTGGAACTCTAATAATATATGATAACCATTTCGGCCCGAACGAAGGAGGGTTGCCAGAGCAAGTATTAGTTGAAAATTCACACTTTAAACTGTATACAAAGATTGTTACTGAATCAGACCATTTTGGTTCAGATGGTGAGAGATATCATGTGTCTGTATATGAAAAAATAGACTGATATACTAAATTGTCTCTTCTAGAGTTTATAAGCCTATATTTGATGCCGAAACCCATTATTTTCTCAGTATTGTGAGTACTCAAAAACTAAGTATCTTAATTCCTGCTTACAACGAAGCAAAAACTATTCATTTGATTTTAAACAAGATCAAAGAGGTAGAGCTCGTTGGTGGATTTCAAAAAGAAATTGTAATCGTAAACGATTGCTCGTCTGATAACACAGTAGAAGTTGTAGAAAAATATATTAGTGAAAATCCAGATATGGATATGAAGCTGTTTTCTCAGCCTGTTAATATGGGTAAAGGGGCTGCAATTCATCGCGCTATTGATGAAGCAACAGGAGACTACTTAGTTGTTCAAGATGCAGATTTAGAGTATGATCCTGCAGAGTTTAATATTCTCCTTAAGCCAGTGATTGGAGGCTTTGCTGATGTAGTATACGGTTCTCGTTTTATGGGTGGAAATCCACACCGTATTTTGTTCTTCTGGCACTCGATTGGGAATGCAATGCTTACGTTCTTGTCTAACATGTTTACCAATCTGAATTTAACAGATATGGAAACCTGTTACAAGCTTTTTAAAGCTGAAATGGTTAAATCGTTATTGCTAAAAGAAAACCGCTTTGGGTTTGAACCAGAAGTGACTGCCAAAATTGTGCGTATTCCTAAAGTTAGAATTTACGAAGTTGGAATTTCTTACTACGGAAGAACATACGAAGAGGGTAAAAAAATTGGTTGGAGAGATGGTTTCAGAGCAATATACTGTATTTTGAAATACAACCTTATTGATAAGCAAACCTTCAAAAAGTGAGATGGCTCAAGCAAAATAAGTGGTCGGCTTTTTCTGCTGTTTTTGTTTTTCAAACATGCTGCGCATCGCCGCCGTCAACAAGACAGGGGAATCAATTTCAGAATTGATTCTTTCATTCAAAGACCACTGCTGAGCGCCATGATACAGGCGGAATTCAGTTCAAAGAGCATGGAATCGTGAAGAAGAGGAAAAAAACATTGCGTTTTATATAATGGGTTGAAATGATTTATTGAAAGAGTAGCCTTGTTTCTAAAATTGATATATTCTGAGAAAGGCTCAGATTTTTGAAGAAATCTCTGTCTTAAAAT
>CAJWSQ010000069.1 GCA_913045895.1 uncultured Flavobacteriales bacterium
TTCCTTCTGAAACAAGCGTTTTTCCTGAGTTATCTTCAATTTGCTTTACACGAAGCAATTTCATCATAATCATATCTGTAAGTGATTTTGTGCGCATTTCACGCCAAGCTTCACCATAATCATGATTTTTCTTGAGCATCAAATCACGAGTAAATTCAAAGTGTTTGGTGTAAAGCGATTCTGCTTCTTCTGGATTTAAATCTGCGTCATCGGCAAAGCCTTTTTCCAACTGAATCAAACCCATAATGCAGTAATTGATAATTGCAATATACTCAGGTACAATACCCTCGCCTACTTTGCTCTCACCCGTTTCTTCCAATGTTTTAATACGCTTGGCTTTGATGTAGATTTGATCGGTAATGCTTGTAACGCGCATCACACGCCAAGCAGTTCCGTAATCAACCGTTTTTCTGGTGAAAATATCTTTACATTTGGCCAATACAACGTTGTATTGATCGAGTGTTTTACTCATGATCTCTAAGTTTCAAATTACATTGGAAAGCGCGAAAGATACATTTTTTAAGAGGAGTTTCTCATTGAATTTAGGTGGAGAATTGGTGCAATATTACGAACCAGTTGTAATGGGAATCCTAAACACAACTCCCGATTCTTTTTTCGATGGCGGCAAACACGCTGATAACTACTTACATCATGTAGAAAAGATGCTTACAGATGGAGCGCACTGGATTGATGTGGGTGGAATGAGTACCCGCCCTGGCGCACCTGAAGTTTCATTAGAAGAAGAATTAAAGCGTGTAATTCCAATTGTTGAACTGATTTCAAAGGAGTTTCCACAAGCTTTCATTTCTGTTGATACTTATAGAAGTCAGGTTGCCAAAGCTGGAATTGAAGCCGGTGGACATATCGTTAACGACATCTCTGGCGGTGAATTAGATGATCAGTTATTCGAAACAATAGCCCGTTTGAATGTTCCTTATATATTAATGCACATGCAAGGAACACCTCAAAACATGCAGAACGATCCTCAATATCAGTCTGTAACACGAGAAGTAGTTAAAAACTTGAGTGTTAAATACGATCAATTGAGGCTTTTAGGAGTTAGCGACATCATCATTGATCCTGGTTTTGGTTTTGGAAAAACGGTTGAACAGAATTATCAAATGCTGCGTGAGTTGGATTTCTTTCACCTTTTTAATGAACCCGTATTGGTTGGGGTTTCACGTAAAAGCATGATCAACAAAGTGTTGGATACTGAACCAAATGATGCTTTAAACGGAACAACGGTACTCAATACATTAGCGCTTCAAAATGGAGCTCACATATTACGTGTACACGATGTGAAAGAGGCCGTGGAATGCATTAAACTTGTAAAACAATACCGAGAAGCTTGATTGGATTAGCAACATACCCATTATTTATTTCACTGCGTTGGCTAGACGTTTTGGATATTCTGATAGTTGCAGTTCTACTCTATCAGCTTTACAACCTCATAAAAGGAACTGTTGCCATCCGAATTTTTATCGGAATCTTATTAATCCTGGTACTTTGGAGAATAACGGTTGCCTTGCAAATGGAACTTGTTGCCAATATTTTGGGACAGTTTATTGGAATAGGAACCATTGCCTTCATTATCATTTTCCAACCTGAAATCAGGAAGTTTTTGGTACGCATTGGAGATAACCGAATATTCCAGCGCTATGCCAGAAAACGCAAATGGAAAATTCCCAATTTATTTCAAGATCAAAGTGTTGAATTAGATCAACCGCTTAAAGAAATTACAAGGGCTGTTTTTAACTTGTCAGCCAGTAAAACCGGATTACTATTGATTCTTACCAGAAAAAGTGATATTCAATCTGTGATATCAACCGGAAAACCAATTCATGCAGGAATTACCAGTGAATTGATTGAAACGCTTTTCTTTAAAAATACACCGCTTCATGATGGTGCAGTTGTGGCTGATAAAGCTAATATTATAGCTGCATCGTGTATGCTTCCATTATCAGACAAAGATGACATACCCGGTCAATTTGGAATGAGACACCGAGCAGCAATAGGTTTAACAGAACAGACTGATGCTCTTGCGGTTGTTGTTAGCGAAGAAAACGGAGACATACATGTGGTGGATCATGGACACTTTTACGATTTCAACGATCGAACTGATTTCTTTGATTTTTTACATGATAAGTGGATCGAGAATTAACAATAGACTGAAGATCTGGTTGTTCAGATTTAACTTATAGTATTTCTAATACGAGCATTAATAAAATTGATTTTCTATTAACTCTCAAAAAACAGAATCTACATAAGTTTGTTCTACAATTAAACAGAACTAATAATTCAACAATAAAAAAATTTCAATTATGGCTTTTGAATTACCTCAATTACCGTATGCATACGATGCTTTAGAACCAAACATCGATGCTCGTACAATGGAAATACACCACACAAAACACCATGCTGGTTATACTTCTAAATTAAATGATGCTGTCAACGGTACAGACTTAGAAGGAAAAAGCATTGAAGATTTGATGGCAAATCACATCGACAATGGTGCTGTTCGTAACAATGGTGGTGGTTTCTACAACCACAGCTTATTCTGGAAAGTAATGAGCTCTAACGGTGGTGGCGAACCAACTGGTGAAGTTGCTGAAGCTATCAACAGCGCATTTGGTTCATTTGATGCATTTAAAGATGAGTTCTCTAAAGCTGCTGCTACACGCTTCGGTTCTGGTTGGGCTTGGCTTTGTGTTAACAAAGAAGGAAAGTTAGAAGTTTGTTCTTCTGCTAACCAAGACAATCCATTAATGCCAGGTGTTGGTTGCGAAGGAACTCCAATTTTAGGTTTAGATGTTTGGGAACACGCTTATTACCTAAATTACCAAAACCGCAGACCTGATTACATTTCTGCTTTCTTTAATGTAATCAACTGGGAACAAGTTGCTGAAAACTACGCTGCTGCTAAATAAGCTCAGTTAGTTTCTACATAATTTAAATCCCAACAGGAGTAATCTTGTTGGGATTTTTTATTTCTACCTAATCGTTCGAAACTTTCCTTTGTCTATTTTAGCCAACTATGAACCGATTAGTAATTGGCATTCTTACATTCATCGTGTTAACCACTTCTGTCTTAGTTTTCACTCACCTTCCTGAGAACAGTTTTTCGTGGGACAACTTTGGGTATTACCTCTATTTACCAGCCACTTTTATTCAGCATGATTTGGGTTTGGCTCATTTTGAATGGGTTCAAGAAATCATGGATAAATACGAGCCCTCCTCTACCTTTTACCAACTCAATCATCAAGAAAATGGCAATTGGGTTATAAAATACACTCTAGGCAATGCTTGGCTTTACCTTCCCTTTTTTGCCATCGCCCATTTGATTGCTTTAGTCACAGATTTTGAAGCCAATGGATTTTCTCTTCCATACCAGGTTAGTATCAACTTAGGAATGATCTTTTACTTTGGAATGGGTCTATATTTCTTATCGAAATTACTTTTAAGATATTTCTCTTCCACTTCAGTGGCAATTACGTTGTTGCTTCTTTTTTTCGGAACGAACTTACTCCAAGTCAGTTGGAATATGACGATAAGTCCGCATATCGGGATATTTTCACTTTATTGTGTACTACTCAGTTTTACAGACAATTGGCATAGGTCATTTAAATTAAAAGATTCAATTATTATTGGTGTAAGCGCTGGATTAATCATTCTAAACAGACCAACCGAAATTGTTTGTTTAGCCATACCCATACTTTGGAATTTCAATTCTATTCAGAGCCAAATTCAGAGATTACTGAATTACAAAAAACAGCTGATTATTACAGGGATAATTATTTTTGTAATTGGATTCACTCAATTGATTTATTGGAAAATCACAACAGGGAAATTCTTGTATTACAGTTATGATAATCCGGGTGAAGGTCTTGACTTATTCACACCTCACCTATTCAATTTCTTATTCTCATTTAGAAAGGGTTGGTTTATTTACACTCCACTTGGATTAACCATGGTTTGGGGTTTTTACAAACTATACAAACAAGATAAAGGTCTTTTCATACCACTTTTTGTAACAACGCTCTTTAGTTTGTACCTCATGAGCAGTTGGACCACCTGGTGGTATGCTGGTGGAAGTTACAGCTCAAGAACAATGGTAAATATCTACCCGGTTTTAGCCCTGCCTTTGGCTTTATTTGTACAAAACGTGTTGTTAAATAGAAAGTGGCTATTTGCTGTTGTTGTGCCTTTAGTTGCACTCAATTTATTTCAAACTTGGCAGTGGAAACATCGAATTATTGATCCACAACGAATGACCATGAAATCTTATTTCAACATTTTTGGTCAAACACACGTAGATCCTGATTGGGAAAAAGATTTGTTGGTTTATCGATCTCCTGAGTCTGTTCAAAACTTAGAAAACCCATCTGATTACAAGCTGGTACAAACGCTTCAATTAGAGTCTGAAGATTTTAAAACCATCGATTCTACTTCATTTGCTGGCATATTGCTTAATGGAGAACATCCTTATTCAAAAGCAATTGAGAAACCATTCCAAGATATTACGTCAGAAGATCATGCATGGTTAATTGCTGATGCTTCTGTTTATATTCCTGAGAATTATTCAGAATCATCACCTCTTTTGGTTTTACACTTTATGCATGGTGATGGTGTATATAAATACAGATCATTTGAACCATCGGACTTCAATGATCACAAAGGCGATACGGTCCATTTTCATTATGAATATTTAACTCCTGAAGTCCGCTCTAAAAGCGACATGTTCAAGTGTTATTTGTGGCAAAGAAGTGAATCTTCTATTTACTTGGTTGATTTGAAGGTTCAGGTGCTGGAGAAACAATAGCATTTAATCCATTTACATACGAACTCGGCAAATGCCCTAGAAGCCCTTTAAATGCTTTAGTATGAATCCCTAACTCATGCCCCATTCCGTTAATGGTTAACAATTGACCAACGTGCGTATACACATCTTCCAGAAAAGTCAACTTCTCTGGTGGTAACAGCGGAATTAAATCTGAGCTATTTTCAACTCTAAAAGTATTCGGAACCAATTGATTGTATTCATTTGCGAAATGAGAATCACCTACTCTGGGAGTGCCAAACAAATACACTTGAGGGTTGAAATCATGAAAACTCATCGCTGATAGTACTGAAAGCGCTCCACCTAAACTATGACCAGTAATGATTAAAGGCTTTGAAAGTTTATCAAGCTCATTTTGAACAACCTTCTGGATAGACATATACAATTTCCAGAAACCTGAGTGAATTTTATATGGATGTCCAAAGTTTTGTTGAATAATCTGAGCATCTCGATACCATTCAAATAAGCTTAATGTTCCACGAAATGCCAAAATATTGTAATCATTACTCTCAGCAACAACAGCAATTGGAAGTGTTTTCTTTTTAGATCTCTCCCAAAAGAATTGATTTTGATCCACTCTAATTTCTGAAATAAATTTGAGCGAGTCAGCCAATTGAAAAGGTGCAAATGATGAAAACTCCAATTTGCCAACTGGAGTCCATTTTTGAATGTTGGCACCATACATCTCCTCAAATGTTTTTACATAAACTTGAGTGATAAGTGGTAGTAACGTGTTTAAAGAAAAAGCACCATCAAACCCGTGAGGTAAGATGATGCCTTTGTTATTAAAATGTGTGTTTTGAGACATTAAGCTTTTTGTAACGATTCTATTTTGTGTTTCAGTCGCATCAGAATTTCTTGTTCCTTTTTATTGGTTCCTTTAAATGCATCAGCAACTGAATCAGCTAGCAAAATAGTAGCATTTTTTAATCGATCGTCAAATGCCGAGTGATGATCTTCAATGTAAGCAATAAAAGAAGTGAAACAATCTTCGGGATCTGCACCTTCTTCTTGCATAGTTTCAAATTGCATCTCTACATAATAGGCTGAATCGGTTCCGAATTCATCTGTAGTTGCTTCGTTAGGAACTAACTCTTTAGCTACTCCTTCATGAATTTTTCGCAGTTCTTTATCTTGTATTTTACCATCGATCTTTGCAACAGCATACAAGAGATTTCCGAGTTCTATGTAAAAGTTTTTATAAATCATGTCTTCTGGTTTTTACACCAATAAAATTGGGAGTTTTACACGAGCTAAAAAATGATTTAAATCAATCCATCCAATCTTGTTTTTCAACTAAAACTACTTTCCCATCATCGTGGATGATGTAGCCCAAATCATAAATGTAATTGTATTGATTTCCTGTTTTAGTTGTGTACTGACTGGTGAAATACCTGAAATTAAATCCCGATTGAGCTAGTTGCTGCTGTGTTGTTATTTGTTTGCCATTCGGGTTAAGTTTTTGCAAAATGCGGTAATTTTTCCGCAACGTATTATGCGTGTTTCGCATCACATTATTTACGTCTTTTCTGATTTGATTGTTGTATGCATTTCTGCATTGATCATCACAAAACTTCTTATCAGACCTTCCTTTTATGGCTTCTCCACAATTTAAACACGTATTCATAAATGGTTAATTTACTGAAAGATACAAAACCTTATTCGTTTTCAAACGATTACAAATGAATTTTAAATGCTTATCAACCGACTTGCATTTGGAACTCGCTTCACTTTTGTATCATCAAGTTTTCGATAGCGCTTAAGAAAACAAGATCAGTTTAATAAATACAATTAATCACGTAATACATACAATTATGAAAAATAGAGTGCAGTTGATAGGAAACTTAGGAATGGATCCTGAAGTAAGAGCTTTTGAAGGTGGTAAAAAATTAGCGAAAGTGTCTATCGCTACAAATGAAACGTACCGCAACGCTAAGGGCGAAAAAGTAACAGACACCGAATGGCATAATTTAATTGCCTGGGGAAAAACTGCTGAAGTATTTGAGAAGTACTTGAAAAAAGGCAGTGAAGTAATGGTTGAAGGTAAAATCACTTCTAATTCATACGAAGATAAAGCTGGTGTGAAAAGATACACGACCGAAATTGTAGTTCAAGAAGTTTTAATGCTTGGAAATAAGTCGTAAACTTTAAATCTAAACACTTACTTAAACTCCTGCGTTTTCATTGTTAAACGCGGGAGTTTATAGTTTAAAAACAATTCCTAAATCAAGATTGAGTAACACCCATTTTTTTTGAATGTCTTGAGAGTACTCCATTAAACCAGCCCCAGATTGCTCCTCATTTATTCCTACGTCATCATGAGAAAAGTGTGCATTATAATAACTGAAACCAATCTGAAAAAATGCATTGTTTGAAACCTGGTAATTCACTCCGCCCCCAACTGACCATGCTACTCCTGTAACCAAGTCTGTATTAGACTTCACTTCTACTTGAGTTAAAAATGTATCAACCATTTGATATTCGATAGATGGTATGTAGCTTAATGTTGGCCCCACTTTAAAATTACTATACACATATAGGTCTTCTTGTAAATCTGCCTTTAATGTTGGCCCAATTAGAAAACCTAATTCCCAATAATTGCTGATATCCATTTCATAGATCAGATATAGATCATTATAAAACTGATCTAGTTCTCGTCTATAAGCATTGTTATCCAGTCTTGATCTACTATAAAACAATTGTCCTGTAAGTCCAATATTCTTAGATGTAATGTAATTAACGTTTAATGCATACATAGTACCCAACTGTGCATAACCTGCTTTTGAGTTATTACCATCAGTTGATGCATAGTCTTCTACAGGATTAGCTAAGGAAAAGGTAAATCCAATATCTAAAGAACTAGCAGACTGCGAGTCTTCTTTTACATATTGCCCAATAGACAATAAAGGCAAAACAAAAAACAGTACGAAGGATAAATATTTGAAAGGTCTCATGCTACATCTAAAGTAGACAAATCCCTGAAAAGCAGTTTGATTTACTTTTTCTTACCGAAGATTTTTTTGAGAATACCTTTCTTTTCTTTCTCATCTTCTTCTGAACCCAAATGTTTTTTGGAAGATTTTTTCCTTTTGAAAATATCCAATAACTTTTCTATTCCTTTTTCATCTCTGTAAAATGGACAATCCAGAATACTCCAATCAAAATCATCTGGAGTTTCAAATTTTGAAATCAGAGTCTTTTGTAGGTTTTTCTCTTTTTGTGAATCGCGAAGCATTTTACCAATAATCGGCAATGCCGCTGAAGAACCTGAGCCCAAACCAGAGTTGAGATGAATAACAGGTGAAGATGTTCCTACCCACACACCTGTTACGATGTTATTGTTAAACCCTACGAACCAAGCATCTGAGTATGACTGTGCTGTACCTGTTTTACCACCCCAATCGCCTCTTACGCCATAAGTTGACTTCAAGCGAGTTGCAGTACCACTATCAACTACAGTTTTAAGTAACTGTTGCATGATGTATGTAGACTCTTCACTGATAACTTGAATTGGTTTTACACTTTTATGTTGATAGATCACTTCTCCGGTAGAAGTTTCTATTTTATCAATGATGTAAGGTGTAGCTAATCTACCCTCATTTGAAAATGCTGTATAAGCACGAATTAACTCTAACAATGAAGCATCCATTACTCCCAAAGCTGCAGCTGGTTCTCTAGGAAGATCATTGGTAAAGCCTAAGTGTTCAATCAATTCTTCAACAGGATCATGGCCTACCTGAAAATACATTTCAACTGTAGGAACGTTCATTGATTTGGCTAGAGCTCCCTTGACTGAGTAATATCCCCCTTCTGTGTGATCGTAGTTTTCAGGTTTCCATCCATCGTAATTCTCATACGTTTTAACTTCATTATCAATCCAATCACAAGGCTTGACTCCTGTTTCAATAGCTGCGGTATACACAAAAGGTTTAAATGTACTTGCTAATTGATGTTGAGACATTACCAAATCATAAGGTAAATATTGATAGCTATTACCTCCAACCCACGTTTTTATAGCTCCTGTTTTAGAATCCATGGCCAAGACAGCAGCTTGCAACATCTTTAAATAATAACCAACACTGTCAATCGATGAAATACTGTCTGGCTGATTGCCATCCCAACTGAAAAACATTTGCTTTGAAGGAACTTCCAATTCACCTAGAATTTCAGCATGTTTTAAGCCTTTCTTTTTTAGCTTCTTGTATTTGGAGCTGCTCTTAAGCTGGTTTTCAATTACTTTTTTTACTTCAGCCTTATTCTTCAGTGAATTCCAAACCCTGTCCATACTTGCTTGAAGCTTCTTCATATGTGAAGCTCTTGCATTCAAAGCTGCTTCTTGCATGGCGGCATCAACAGTTGTGTAGATTTTAAGTCCATCCATACCTAAATTGTATGGTTCACCATTGGTTTTGGTCTCATTATCTAATAGATCTAATGCTTTTTTCTTAACCCTGTATAAAAAGTATCCATAAGGGTTATCCTGACTCATATTGTTATAATTGAGAACAACTGAATCATTCTTTATTTCATCGTATTTTGATTCTGACAAATAATCGTATTTCACCATCTGATGCAACACTACATTACGTCTTTGCATTGCGTGTTCTGGGTATAGTCTTGGATTGTAGTAGGTGTTTGCCTTTAGCATTCCAATTAGTACAGCTGATTCTTCAACTTCTAGGTCTTTAACTTTCTTTGAAAAATAGCGTTCTGCTGCAGATTCAATTCCATACACATCTTCTCCAAATGGAACGGTATTCAGATAAAGTGTTAAGATTTCATCTTTAGAATAGATATTCTCTATTCTATTCGCCAGAATGGCTTCTTTGGTTTTATTGACAGGCATTGTTAAAGGACCAAATGTCTTTCTACCGTATAAATTTTTAGAAAGCTGTTGAGAGATTGTACTTCCGCCTCCGCTACTTCTATCTCCCATTAAAATGGTTTTGAATAGTACACGAATCATGGCAATACCATCAATTCCTTCATGCTCATAAAAGCGAGCATCTTCAGTAGCTACAAGTGCCTGTATTAGACTTTCCGGAATATCTTGAAACTGAACATTGGTTCTATTCTCTTCATAAACCTTGCCTATAACTATATTATCAGAAGAATAAACCAAGGTGGCTTCTGCATGAGAAATCTCTTTTAGATCTTCAGAATTAGGAATTGATCCAAATGCACCAACATATACCAATCCGATAAATGCAGAAATGGAAAGGACAAATAGAAAACCAAGAACTATAAGAATATATAAAATGCGCTTCATGAAGGTTAGATGTTAGAAACCTAATTAATCAACAAAACGCTCAAACAATAGTTCGTGTTGTTCTATAATTTAGATGAAAGTGTTTCTTTAATGACTTGAACTACTCTTTTCAGATTTGAATCTGTCAAATTACTACCAGAAGGTAGACACAAACCATTTTGAAACAGCGTTTCTGAAACTTTACCACCATAATATGGGAACTCTCTGAAAACTGGTTGCAAATGAAGCGGCTTCCATAAAGGTCTTGATTCAATATTGCTTGCTTCTAACGCTATTCGAATATGTTCTCTAGTAATTCCGTTGGTTTTAGCAGGATCAACCATTATTGTGGTTAACCATCTGTTGCTATAATGACCATACGGTTCATCTAAAAATGAAATACCAGGTAGTTGATCTAAGTTGGTATGATAGAAATCAAAATTAGAACGTCTTTTTCTCACCCTTTCATCAAGAACTTCCATCTGTCCACGACCAATTGAAGCACTTACATTACTCATTCTGTAGTTGTATCCAATATGAGAATGTTGATAGTGAGGGGCATTATCTTTAGCTTGAGTGCTTAAAAAACGAGCATGTTCAATTAAATGCCAGTCATTACTCATTAATGCACCACCACCACTGGTTGTAATGATCTTATTTCCGTTAAATGAGATTACAGACATACGTCCAAACCCACCACATTTTTTTCCTAAATAGTTACTTCCTGCCGCTTCGGCTGCATCTTCAATTATTGGAACATCGTATTCTGCACAAATACTCTCTAATTCAGCCATTTTAGCTGGCATTCCATAAAGATGTACTACAATTACAGCTTTGGGTTTGATGTCTTTTTGAGATAAATCTTCAAGAGCTTCTTTCAAACTCTCTGGAGAGATGTTCCAAGTGTCTGTTTCAGAGTCAACAAAAACAGGTGTAGCTCCTTGATATACAATTGGATTAGCACTTGCTGCAAAGGTTATACTTTGGCAAATCACATAATCACCTGCTTTCACATCTAAATTAACCAGTGCTAGATGTAGAGCTGCTGTACCAGAATGAACAGCTGCTACTGCACCAACATGAAAGTAATCTTTCAGTGATTTTTCAAATAGAGGAATTGATGGTCCTGCTGGTGCAATCCAGTTTGTATCAAACGCTTCTTGCACGTACTTAAACTCGTTCTCCCCCATGTGAGGAGAAGAGAGCCATATTTTTTCGGGTTGTTGACTCGACACTTAAATCGGGTTTGCTGACGAAAGTAATATATCAACACATATTATGGTAGCGGTTGCATCAGAAATGAAACAATATTTTTAATCCATTTCACTTTGCCCTTGTAGTATGTACAGATTTTTCATTTTTGTATTCCAAGACAGAATTTATGGCTAAGAAATCAAAAGGAAGAGTAAATGTTGTTTACTCAACAAATCCCGATTACGATTACGAAAACGAATTTGAAGAGGATGTTGAAACGCTTCCAAACAATCAACAGCAATTAAAAGTCTATCACGATAGAAAAGCCAGAAAAGGAAAAACAGCCACTATTGTTGAAGGGTTTATAGGAACTCCTGAAGATCTTAAGGACCTCGAAAAGATGCTAAAAGCCAAATGTGGCGTAGGCGGTTCTTCTAAAGATGGATTGATTATTATCCAAGGCGAATTACGCGATAAAGTCTTCGATATTCTTCAAAATGACGGATTCAAAGTGAAAAAATCTGGCGGATAATTACGAGCAGGTATATCCTTGACTTTCTTTGTTGTCGATTTCATCGCTATCGGCAGTACATACATCGTCAGTGTCATCAACGTATTCTGTTTCTAAAA
>CAJWSQ010000070.1 GCA_913045895.1 uncultured Flavobacteriales bacterium
CGCGATGAGTTTGAGGGATTTTTTACACCCAATAAATAAAACAACATACTGAGTAAGGCTGTTCCAAACCCAATCAACACAAAGGCATGACCTAACTGACCGGCCCAAGTGTGTTCACCTAAATACTCCATTAAAAAAGTCTTTGATTATAAAGCCGCTTGCTCGGCTTGTTCTTTAGCGCGAATCTCACGCATTTCGTCTTCGGTTCTAAAATCATCTGCTGAACCATCGTTGTATTTAGATGGACATTTCATCAGCAAATCACGAGCTTGAAAATCATCGCCTTTAGCTTTACCAATGATTACAATTTGCTCAGATTTTTCGAAATCTTGAGGTTTAGATTTGTGCAATACCACCTTCTTCTCTACCCCATTGTTATCTACCATATAAAAGGTAAATAAGTTTGGATCTACTTCTGGTTCGTAAATCATTCCCTTCTCTTTGTCTAATTTACCAACAACATGATACTCCGTATCAGGCGTGTTAAATGCTTCAGAGAAATTGGAATAAGTACTGGAATCAGACAATGTGCTTAGCATGGCCCCAATGGCTACTGCTATGGCAATAATTGCAACTATGTGTATTTTTTTCATGACTCGGAATGTTCTTTCAGTTCTTTCTCAAGCTTAGATGCTTTACGATCTAAACTGATAAGATATACGACAATGGCAACAAAAATGATTGCTATTACCGCAACAACTACATAAATTTTACCGTTGGCACGCATAGCATCAGCCATCTCAATTTCTTCGGCTTGTGCAAATTGCGTAAAAACAAGACCCATAATTAGAGTCAAGTAATATTTCAACTGCTTAATCATCAGCGTGTAATTTCTTTTCAATGTTTTCAAAACGATACCTGATTTGTCCCATCCAAACACCAATAAGTGTCCAACCAATAATTGCTGGATAAAACACTTTTCGCATGTCATTATCTAAATCGTATGAGCTAAATGCAGGATTGCCTCCATTTCCTGGGTGAAGTGAATCGGTCATTCTTGGTAAAATCATCAAGAAAACAACCAATAAAACGTAAGCGAAGATGTTGTAAACAGCAGCTAAACGTGCTCGTTTTTGTTCTTCGTCTAAACTATTTCTAAGGATAATGTATGCCAGATAAATCAATAAGGTGATGGCTGCTCCATTGAGTTTTGGATCATTTACCCAAAAAGCTCCCCAAGTAAATTGAGCCCAAACGCTTCCTGTAGTAATTCCAACTAAACCAAATAGAATTCCGATTCCTGCAGTAATTCTGGCTTTTCTATCGAAATCGATATTGAAACCCATTAAATATTTTACGCTGTATACTACAGAACCTGTCATCAAAATCATCATAGCAAACCACATGGTTACGTGATAATACAGGTTACGTATTGTTTCGTTTAGAATTGGAAGTTTGGGCACATCTGTTAAAAGCCCAGCAACAATGGCGTAGAACACTAATGCTACACCTAAAACCTTCCACCAATAATCCTTAATCTGTCCCATTTTACTAGTCGCGCCAAAGGTATGGAAAGAGGATATATGAGAGTATGACAACTATCACGTTTAACAAACCCAAAACAATAACATATTTCGAGAGAACGCTCCAGGCCAAACCATCAATAGCACCTCCGCTTAATTTTATCAAAGTAATTAGAAATGGTAGTAGGATCGGAAAGCTCAAAATGCTCATCAAAGTAACGTTATTATCACTTTGAGCAGCAATGGCTGATACCAATGTTAGAATGGTTGAAAATCCAATTGACCCTAACGACAAAGCCAATAAATACAAGCCCATGTTTTGAACCACATTACCTATCAGCATCACGTAAACACCCAATGCTAATAGCGATACAATCCAAACTAAAAGAGCGTTGTAAATAATTTTTGAGAGGATAATTCCTTGCGGTGAAGCCAGTGAATACAAGTAAAGCGTTTTACTTTTATCTTCCTGAACAAAGGCTTTAGAAACCGCATTGATACTCACAAACAAGATGATGATCCAAAGCAAGGCGTTCCATGTTTTAACATCTATCACTTTTACGAAACTCAAATAAGCTACGAAAACTGTAGATAGAACATACAATAATATACCGCCAAGGGCATATTTACCGCGCCATTCCAGAACGAGCTCTTTTTTCAGTAACGATTTAATCTCATTTACGAGCATGGCGCAAATGTAACTTAACCCACATGATAAAAAACTAATAAATAACAGGTTCTTTCTTTGTTTTCATTACGAATCATTATACCCATATAAGAGACGTTTTTTATAATGTTGCTGTCAATTCATTAAAATTGAATAGATGCTATTCAACTCGCTAGAGTTTGTTGTATTTCTCCCGCTGGTATTTCTAGGCTATTGGTTTGTTTTTAAAAACAACCTCAAGCTTCAGAATGCATTTGTTGTATGCGCCAGTTATGTATTTTATGGCTGGTGGGATTGGCGATTTCTAGGCTTAATACTCTTTAGCACACTCGTAGATTACAGCATTGGGTTAAGTCTAGACAAGACACCAGAAGAAAAGAAACGCAAACTTTTACTGGGCATCAGCCTTGGTGTAAACTTGGGGTTATTGGGCTTTTTCAAGTATTACAACTTCTTTTTAGACAGCTTTATTTCTGCATTTACTTTCTTCGGTTCTCCTTTTAAAGCCGAACATTTACAGGTTGTTCTTCCTGTTGGAATTAGCTTTTACACCTTCCAAACACTAAGCTATTCCATTGATATTTATCGTAAGAAATTAGATCCTACCAAAGATTTTGTGGCTTTTGCGGCTTTCGTAAGTTTCTTTCCTCAATTAGTAGCGGGCCCCATTGAGAGAGCTTCTCATCTCCTACCTCAATTCTATCAAAAGCGAACATTCAACTATGCTTTAGCAGTTGATGGCATGCGTCAAATACTGTGGGGCTTATTCAAAAAAGTTGTCATTGCAGATAACTGTGCGCAGTTTGCCAATGAAGCTTTTATGAGTTACCAAGATACTTCTGCCAGCACACTGGTTTTAGGCGGAATTTTCTTTGCCTTTCAGATTTACGGTGATTTTTCTGGTTATTCAGACATTGCAATAGGAACATCTAGACTCTTTGGTTTTGACCTGATGCAGAACTTCAACTTTCCTTATTTCTCTAGAGATATGGGTGAGTTTTGGAGACGATGGCACATTTCGTTAAATACCTGGTTTCGCGATTACCTCTACATTCCTTTGGGCGGTAGCCGAGGTTCTAAAGCTACAGTTGTAAAAAACACATTTATCATTTTTATTGTGAGTGGATTTTGGCACGGTGCAAACTGGACATTTATCGTTTGGGGGTTACTCAACGCCTTGTATTTCTTACCTCTTCTACTCCGTAAAAAGAATCGAAATAATTTAGATGTTGTTGCAGAAAACAAACGTTTCCCTTCTTTAAAAGAGTTAGCTCAAATGCTAGGCACCTTTGGGCTTACCGTCTTAGCTTGGATCTTTTTTAGAGCTGAAAGTTTGCAGCAAGCATTGATTTACATCAAAAGGATTTTTTCGAAAAGCATAATTGAACACATCCAGTTTTCATCAGGCAGCAGAGCAACCTCTACCCTTATGTTGATTGGTGTTTTATTGCTCATTGAATGGAACGGAAGATATGGAAAATACGCACTTGAAAAAATGGGTCTCCATTGGAAAAGAAGCTACAGATGGAGTTTCTACTTTTTCATTATTTTCTTGATGGGTATGTTTATGGCTACTGACGAAACTCCATTTATCTATTTCCAATTCTGATGCTACGATTCATTAAAAATACCGTTTTTTTTATTATCCTCTGTGGGGTATTCTACATAGTAGCTTTAGTGATTTGGAATAAATTCATGTCTTCTAAACTAAAGCCTAATATGCTCTATTATATTGGTGCTTACGGACATGCTCATACGCGGTTTCAAGAAGTAAAACAGACCAAGGATATTGACATTTTATTCATTGGTTCATCGCATGCTTACCGTGGTTTCGATACAGAATTTTTCAATCAGGCAGGATATCAATCTTTTAATCTAGGCACCAGTAGTCAATCGCCAATTCAATCTGAGGCGCTGCTTAAAAGATACCTGGATACGCTTAAACCAAAGGCCGTTGTTTTTGAAGTTTTTCCAGAGGTTTTTTGTTTAGATGGTATTGAGTCTACTCTTGATTTAATAGCGAATGATCAACTAGATCAATTCACTTTTGAAATGGCATCCAAAACCTGGAATACCAAAGTTTTTAATACTTTGATTTATGGTTCAATTGCCAAAACATTTGGATTTTATTCTGACTTTAAAGAACCTCGTGTAAAAGACATTGATGAATATGTAACCGGAGGTTATGTACGTAAAAACAAATTCGAAAATACAGCTAGTCCAACTCAGGCAGAAACCTTAATTGCTCACGAAAAACAGCTTCATGCCTTCGAAAGCATGATTTCTATATTGCAGAGCAGAAATATTCCATTGATATTGGTTTATGCTCCAATAACTGAAAATTTCTACAACAAGGTAAGCTACAACCTCAACTTTGATTCATTATACAAGCAGACCGCTCTTCCTTATTTCAATTTTAACCAATTACTTGAACTTGTAGATTCGCTTCATTTTTATGATGAACACCACCTCAATCCAAACGGAGTACAAATCTTCAATAACGCTTTATTAGATACACTTACTCAAAACCAACTTATAGTCTCTCATGGATCTTGATGTCCGCTAGTACTTCATATCAAGAAGTTCTTCTATCGTTTAAACCTCACATACTAAAATCATTGATGAATGTCTACTAAACCCTAATTTCGTTATCAATGATTAACAATCGTAAACGTTTGTATCTGTACCTCCAATTTACTGGATGGTTGTGCTATGTTGTACTTGCAGGTGTATTAAATACAGCCACTGGAAAACCCCTCAACCAGGAGTTGATAATCACACTATTGGCTGTGTTTGTTATTGGTCTTTTTACCTCACACCTCTACAGATTAGCCATCCACAAACTTGGTTGGGCTCAGCATGGATTTATAAAACTAATCCCAAGAATTATACTTGGATCAAGCGTTTTCGCATTCCTATTTCAGGTTTTATACTTTTTCACCTACTCGCTTTTAGTCCTTTCTTATTTTGAGTGGGATTGGGTTGACACCTTCACCAAATGGCTTAACTGGGTTATT
This sequence comes from uncultured Flavobacteriales bacterium, assembly GCA_913045895.1. Taxonomy (GTDB): domain Bacteria; phylum Bacteroidota; class Bacteroidia; order Flavobacteriales_G; family Salibacteraceae; genus UBA6049. The sequence continues at coordinate 5,148 of CAJWSQ010000070.1, forward strand.
TTATTCTTTTTCTGGTCGCTGATTTACTTTGTATTCCAATACTTTAGAAGATATAAAGATGAGGAGATCAAAAACTTACAGTGGGAAGCTACAAAAAACGAAATCGAATTAAATAAACTGAAATCTCAATTGAATCCACACTTCATTTTCAACTCGATGAATTCGATAAGAGCATTGGTTGATGAAGATCCTCAAAAGGCAAAAAAAAGCATCACTCAACTCTCAAACATCTTACGAAACACCCTACAAATGGGAAAAAATAGAACCGTTTCGTTTGATGAAGAAATGCTGGTTGTGAATGATTACATCGATTTAGAGAAAACTCGATACGAAGAGCGTTTAAGATTCGAAAGCCAAATAGATCCTAACTCCAGTTGTTTTCAAGTTCCCGCTTTAATGATTCAAACGTTAATTGAAAATGCCATTAAACATGGAGTTTCAAAATTACCTGAAGGAGGTTTCATTAAGCTAGAAACTCGAGTTAACGAAGAACTATTAATCCTAACGATCACCAATTCTGGTCAAATAACCCATGTTAAAAGTGATACCGGATTTGGACTAGTTAACACCAAACAAAGACTACACCTTTTATTTGGCGATTTAGCTTCTTTCAGCCTCAAAAATAAAGATGAATCTACGGTAATCACGCAAGTGGTTATTCCCAAACAAATTATTTTATAGCTATGATTAGAACGATAATTATTGATGATGAACGTCTGGCTCGCCAAGAGTTGAGAAACTTGCTTAAACAAGATTCGCGAATTGAAGTAATTGACGAAGCTAGTCATGCCGATGAAGCTATTGCTAAAATAGAAGAACACAAACCCGATTTGATTTTTCTAGACATCCAGATGCCCGGCAAAAATGGCTTTGAAATGCTTGAGCAAATGGAATCTACTCCTGAAGTAATTTTTGTAACAGCTTACGATGAATACGCCATTAAAGCATTCGAAGTTTCTGCACTTGATTATATCTTAAAACCAGTTCCTGAAGATCGGTTAACGGACGCTTTAAATAAAGCCATTGCTGAGATAGAAGACCGTAAAAAGCATGAAGATCATGAAGTTGAAAGTCTTTCAGACGAAGTGTTGAGCGATACGGATCAGGTATTTGTTAAAGATGGCGATAGATGTTGGTTTGTTACACTTAAAGATATCCGCTTGTTTGAATCTGAAGGAAATTACGTTCGCGTTTACTTTGAAGACAATAAACCTCTGATTCTTAAATCGCTTAACAACTTAGACAAACGGTTGAGCGACAAATCATTCTTTAGAGCCAACAGGAAACACATTATCAATTTGCGCTGGATTGACAAAATGGAAACATGGTTCAACGGTGGACTTTTAGTTATTCTAAAAGATGGAAAGAAGATTGAGATTTCAAGAAGACAAGCTGTGAAGTTTAAAGAAATGATGTCTTTATAAAAGAAAAAAGCGAGCTTCCGTCAGAAAACCCGCATCACTTCGCATCATGAAAAACAAATTCAGTTACTGAACATGTTTTAAAACTAGATGCAAATTTAACTAAAACCATTGATAGTGTTATCTGAATATTAAATTATTTACAGATAAAATATTCACTTAACGATTGCGACACAGCATGTTGTTGTTCTGATAAAGCATATTTCTGGGTGATATCTACTTTTACTCAGTTAAATTTAGGTTCAACATGCAGGCTGCACATTCCAATAAAAATTGCCCTCACTGTTCCAATCAATTGGTTCGAAAAGAGGTTCAAAGCAATCGTTTGGCGTTGTTAAACATCTTAAACAACGATGAAATTGCGCTTTACAGATGTTTTGCCTGTGGATGGAAAGGACCATTGAATCGCAAAACAGGTAGTTTACCTCAATTCTCTTGGTTGTTGAGTAATTCTAGTAGTTCTTTCTGATCTAGAAAATCACCTCTAATGGTGTTGGTTAATACAATAACAGCTGCATCTTTTTGATGATAGTGAATGAAGTAACTTCTAAATCCTCGCCACCATCCGTTGTGATACACTATCTCAGTTCCATCATCGTATTTGTGAATTCTAAAGCCTAAACCGTAGCTTCCTCCTCTTCTACTGAATTTAGATTGAGGAGTAATCATTTCTTGAAAAGATTCTTCACCAATCAATTCATTGTTCATCAACGCTTGGTGAAACTTATACATATCATCAACCGTGCTGTAAACTCCTTTATCGCCAACTGTTCCATTTAGGTAAAACTCAGCAATAGGTCTCATTCTTTTATCTTGACCAACAGCCATATTTTTCTCTGGATGATAGGCCATTTCACTGTTGATAAAGGTGTGAGTCATGCCTATTGCATCAAAGATGTTTTGCTGCATGTAAGACTCAAAAGACATTCCAGAAACATGTTCAATGATAGACGCCAGCAACATATAATTGGTGTTGTTGTAATCAAACCTAGTATCGGGTGTGTAATAGATTTCAGGACGATGAACAATAAAACTATCCACTGCTTCTTGATTACACATTGGGTACGATTTATCTTCTCTCCAATCATCTGTGTGATACATGTAATTGCCCAGTCCACTTCGGTGAGAAAGCAACAACTTTACCGTAATATCTGGATATGGCCAATCACAGAAATACATCCCCAAAGAATCATCCAATTGAATCACTCCCTGCTCAACCAATTGCATAATGGCAACTGCTGTAAAAGGTTTTGATCCGGAAGCCAACTGAAAACTGGTATTGATATCTAATGAATCGCGTTTGCGGTAGTTAGCCCAACCGTAAACACCTCTAAAAACTTTACCCTTTTGGGTTATGAGTACGTTCCCACTAAACTGATTGTGTTTTGCTTTTTGATAAAAATAATCGTTCATCCTTTCTATTGATACGGAGTCAAAAAGCGTATCAATTTGTTGCACTTTAGTTTGATCTACATCAGGAAGAACTTCGGTTGGCGTTTGTGGTTTGCATGAAAATAAAACTATCCCCAGAATTAAAAATCCACCCCACTTTAACATGCTGCAAATTTATGCGGTTGTAGATTTTGACCTAGTCCATTTAGTAGCTTTTCACAATTAATAACACATTTGGTTTCTTTATCTTTTCGTCTGATAGATTATCAACTAAACACCCAAAACTTAAATTACTCTGATACAATGAATAAGCACAATGAGGTTGCCATACACGGTGAAACTAGCTTCTTAAATAAGTACCAAGATTACTTAGGTGAGTTTGTTTATGGTGCAATTGATGGCAGCATTACCACGTTTGCTGTTGTTGCTGGTGCCACTGGAGCGAATATGGACACATCAGTTGTCATTATTTTAGGGTTTGCCAATCTAATTGCCGATGGATTTTCAATGAGTGTAGGTAACTTCTTGAGTAATAAAGCTGAGATTGACAACTACCAAAAACACATGGAAACGGAGATTTGGGAAGTTGAAAACATCCCCGAAAAAGAACGTGATGAGATTCGAGAGATATACGAAGCAAAAGGCTTTCAAGGTGAATTATTGGATCAGGTTGTAGATCAAATTTGCTCCAATAAAAAAGTTTGGGTTGACACAATGATGACCGAAGAACTCAACATGATTAAGACTGATAAAAGTCCACTATCGATGGCTGTAATGACATTCATTTCATTCTTTATTGTTGGGTTTATACCCATACTGGCTTACGTATTGGTTTATTTCGGAATTGAGATAAATCATCTATTTACAGTATCGTCTATTTTAACATTAATTGCGTTTGTATTAATTGGCTTACTGAAGAGTAAAGTAACCGAAACAACCACAATAAAAAGCATATCAGAAACGGTTGCACTTGGCGTTATTGCAGCGTTTTTAGCTTATATTGCAGGGAATTTACTCGAAAAGATATTTTAAATTTAAGTGTTCATTCATGTCACCAAATTATCCTCATTTACTCTTAAACCATCTTCCTCTATTCAGCTTGGCTTTTGGAACTATTTTGCTACTGATCTCTATTATCAAAGCAAATCACACGTTGAGATTAACAGCTCTAATAACGTTAGTTTTCGGAGCTCTTATTACCATTCCTGCAGTTTTATCAGGTGATGAAGCTGAGCATTTTGTTGAGGACTTAGCTGGTGTAAGCGAATATTATTTACATGAACATGAAGAATTGGGCGAGGTAGCTTTAACTGTAAATCTAGTTGCCGGATCGCTTGCTTTGCTTGGACTTTTCGCTGGAACATTCCTACAGCAGTATCAAAAGTTCATTGATGTTATTACGTTGGTAGCTGCTATAATTGGCTTGGCTTTTACTGTAATTACAGCTAAACACGGTGGCCAAATCAGAAGACCTGAAATGTGGGATCCTGTTGAACTAAAATCTCAACAAGCTTCCAATGGATTTGACATGGACTAGCATGTCCAAATCTTTGGAAGATTAAACAATTTCAATTCGCTTGCTGTTAAAGGTTGTATTAATTTCCTAATAACAACAACATGAAAAAGCCAATTCTAATGGCACTTATCTCTTGTGCCTGTTTTACTACTACTGCCTTCGCACAACAAAAAGGAAACGTTGAAGCAACTGGAAACATCGGTTTCGGAGTTGAAAACACTGAAAACACCCCAGGTGATAACGAAAGTGGTCAAACCAATTTCAATATCGGGCTACAAGGTGGTTACCTTTTAACTGATAAGTTTTCGATTGGTGGTTTGGTAGGTTACGATTACCTCAGATCAACAAACGATAACGGTAACACTTCTAATGAAAGTACAACCAGCTTATTCAATGTTGGTGTGTATGCTAGATATTACGTTACACTGCCTGTTGAGAGAATCAAATTAGACTTCACAGGAGCGGCACAATTTGGATTTGGTACCGTTACCAATGAAACAACAAACCCTGCTGGAACAAACGAAGATGAATATGGTATTAATCAGTTTCAAGTTGGAGTTTACCCAGGACTTGTTGTTGGTTTAACAGAAAGACTTGCGCTTACAGCTAACTACGGATCTTTGGCATATACAAGCGAAACAGTTGAAGACAATAACTCTGATTTTGAATCTACTACAAATCGTTTTGGACTGAATGCCGACTTAACAACCTTAAGAATGGGTGTTCGTTTGTTCTTCTAAGAGCAAATGATCTAGAATAAATACAAAAGCCTCGTTGATATGACTATCAGCGAGGCTTTTTTTGTCGTAGTTGGGTAAATATAAACTTCATAATTGAAGTGAGACAATGTTGTAAAGAACGTTCTACGACTAATGAGAAAAACTAAACATGAGAAACTGGAGACAAAACAAAGCCACTTCCATTAAGTGTGACTAAACTGGATGTAAACGCTGTATAAACAATAACCCCACTTAATTCACATAGATTTTAGCTTTAACCCAACGCCAATTATATTATCATGTCTAAACGCTCAACACTTGACCAACACAATTAATTAATTATGTGGCACTTACCCCCAAGAATCTCACAGATAAATAAATTTTAACAAATCAACATTCTTGTATTTATATGTAGGTACATATATTTGCAGCATCAAACAAAATAAATACAATCTAAGGATGAAAAAATTAGTTTACACATTAGCGATCGCGTTAGGTACACTTACAGCAGTTGCAGGTGAAAATGACAAAGCTGCAACAATCAGCACTAAAGAAAGTAAAGTTGAGTGGGTTGGTGAAAAAGTAACTGGAAAACACTGGGGTACTGTAGGTATCGAAAGCGGAACTTTAAACCTTTCAGGTGAAGAAGTAACTGGTGGAACTGTAGTTTTAGACATGAGCTCTTTAACTGTAGATGATATGGAAGGTGAATACGCTGATAAATTAAAAGGTCACTTAAATTCAGCAGATTTCTTCAACACAGCAGAACACAAAAACGCAACTTTCAAAATCACTAAAGTAGCTGAGAAAAAAGGCGAAAACGGAAATACACACGTAATTTCTGGTGATTTAACAATCAAAGGAATTACTAAAAAAGTATCATTCCCAGCACGTGTTACTGTTGAAGGTGGTGTTGTTAAAGCATTTGCTAGCTTCTCTTTAGATCGTACTGAGTGGGATATCAAATATGGTTCTGGTTCTTTCTTCGATGATTTAGGAGACAAAACTATCTATGATGAATTCCAAGTGAAATTCAACGTTGTTGCTAACTCATAAGCAATCATTCAATCAATATATACAAGAGAGCCTCGGAGTTGTACTTCGAGGCTCTTTTGTTTTTATACGTTATAAGATTGGTGCATGTGAGCTACCTCTACATCCAAATCAAATGTGTCTTTTAGCTTAAGTCTAAGTGTATTAGATGCCTGGGCTTCACCGTGATTCAAAAAGATTTTTTTGGGTCTGGATGAAAACTTCGAAATCCAATCGATGATATCATTTTGATCTGCATGAGCAGATAGACTTTCCATCTGAAAAATTTCAGCTTTTACAGGGTGCCATTGACCAAAAAACTTGATTTCAGATTCACCATCAACTAACGATCTCCCTCGTGTACCAACAGCTTGAAATCCAGGTAACAAAATGGTATTCTTTTTATCAGAAAGTAATTTTTGAAGGTAATAAAGCACTCTACCTCCGGTTACCATTCCACTTCCAGCCAACACAATTTTAGAATCTGAATTATTCACAATCTCCTGAGATTGATAGTAATCACTAATCAATTTCACTTCATCTTGAATGACTCGGATATCATCATTGTTGAGAGTATGCCAATCAGAATAATCAAAGAATACTTTGGTTGTATTCACGGCCATTGGACTGTCTAAATA